>JAJPXE010000115.1:0-11247 GCA_021205645.1 Candidatus Gastranaerophilales bacterium
TCATAATTGTTAATGCCGCAAGAATTGATGAAGATTTAAACTGGATGGTACGGAACAAATTAGGGTTCAATGTCGATATAATCAATGAGTCGCATAATTATTCCCTCCTTGCCGTTCAGGGACCAAAAGCCGCTAAATTGGTAAAAAAAATGGGACTTCAAGAATTGCCGGCTTTCTTTTCAATTAAAAGGGCAGAATTGTTTAACATAAATTTGTGGGTGTCAAGAACAGGCTATACCGGTGAAGACGGAGTCGAAATCCTTGTGAGAAACGAATTTTCTGAAACGCTCTGGGATAAAATACTTGAATTCGGTCAGGAATACGGTATAAAGCCAATCGGGCTAGGGGCAAGGGATACACTCAGGCTTGAGGCGGCACTACACCTGTACGGAAATGATTTGGACGAAAATACCACACCGGTTGAAGCAGGGTTGAGCTGGTCCGTTTCTAAAACAAAAGCTGATGATTATAACGGCAAACAGATTATTTTTAATCAAATCCAAAACGGTACAAAAAAACGTTTAATCGGATTAAAAATGATTGACAAAGGTATCGCAAGACACGGATATGAAGTATACTATAACAATGAGCAAATCGGCACAATCACGAGTGGCGGAATTTCTCCCGTCAGAGGAGATAATATTGCCCTTGCCTATATTAAAAATATTCCGGGAATTAAATCAGGGGATGTTATTCAGGTTAAAATCCGTGAAAAATTGTACAATGCACAGGTGGAAAAACGACCGTTTGTACAAAAGAGAAACAAAAGTTAATTGTAAATACATAAGGAGATTAAGAATGAGCGAAGGAATGTTATGTAGTAAATCACATGAATATGTTCTGGAACAAGACGGTAAACACGTCATTGGATTAACCGATTATGCAGTTGAACAGTTAGGTGATATCGTTTTTGTTGAATTACCTGATGTCGGTTCAGCATTTACTAAAAATGAAGTTTTTGGCGCTGTAGAATCAGTAAAAGCAGCTTCAGAGATTTATATGCCGATTAGCGGAACCATAACTGAAGTTAATGAAGAAATTATCGCAAAACCGGAACTCTTGAATGAAGACCCTTTGGGACGGGCATGGCTCGTTAAAATCGACAGTAATGCTGCTGATATCGAATACAAAGATTTGTTAGAATATGACGATTATAAAGAAGAAGTTCAATAATGAAAAATTTTTTAGCGCATAATGAAGAAACAAGAAAACAACTGTTAGAGGTTGTTTGGCATTCAAGTATTGAAGAACTTTTTGAACACATTCCTGCAAAGATAAAATCATTTAATTTGCCGGAGGCACTAAGTGAATTAGAAACACAAAAAAACGTTAAAAAGCTTGCATTAAAGAATAAAACAGATTATGCATCCTTTATCGGCGGCGGCTGTTATAACAAATTTATACCGGCCGCCATATCGCAGGTGGCACAGCGGTTTGAATTCTTAACGGCATATACTCCCTATCAACCGGAGATATCACAAGGAACATTGCAGATTATGTATGAATACCAATCAATGATATGTATGCTGACAGGAATGGAAGTTGCGAATGCATCGGTTTATGACGGCGGCTCTGCCTGTGCGGAAGCCGTTTCTATGGCTTGCAGAATATCAAAAAAACAGCAAGCACTTATCTCAAACAAACTTAACCCTGAATATATGGAAGTCGTTAAAACTTATGCACACGGTGCGGGTATTGATATTCAACTGTTTGATGTGCTGCCTGAAAATGTTTCGGATTTTGCCTGTGTTTTGATACAAAATCCTGATTTTTACGGTGAAATAACCGATATAAAACCTGTAGAAACACTCCTTATCGTATGCACGATACCGGCGTGCCTGTCGGTAATCAAGCCGCCTGCTGCGGCTGATATAGTTGTCGGCGATATACAAACTCTTGGTATTCCAATGTCATTTGGCGGACCGCATGCGGGGTTTATTGCCTGCAAAGAAAAATACATGCGTCAGCTTCCGGGCAGACTTGCGGGAAAAACTACAGATGCGGAAGGTGAAACTGCTTATACGCTTACGCTCCAAACCAGAGAGCAGCATATCAGACGGGAAAAAGCAACAAGTAATATCTGCTCAAATCAAGCTCTGATTGCACTTTCTGCTACATTGTATCTGAGCTTGCTCGGAGAAAAAGGGTTTAAACAAACGGGAATTCTATCTGCAAAATACGCTCATAAACTCTCGGCAGAACTTGATAAAATTGGGGTTAAAACCTTGAACAAGAACTTTTTTAACGAATTTGTTATTGAGGTTGATAACGCAGACAGGGTTTTGTCCGAATTAAAATCAAACAACATACTCGGCGGACTAAAAATAACGGAGAATAAAATTTTGGTCTGCACAACCGAGATGAACACTGATGATGAAATTAAACAATACATCAGCGTAATGTGCAATTACAAATTTGGATAAATATTTTGATATTGACTGTTGATATATTGTTTCTCGTGCAGCTCTTTCATTATATTGCACAATAAAATCAGATATTCTTTCTATATCATAACAAGTTTCATAATAGATACACATTGGAATTATAATCTATAGTCCTATAGTCTATAAAAAATTCAATACGAACAGTATATATTAGCCTATATCATATTTTAGCATTGAAACAACATCTACACCGGAATTAGAGGTGATTTTTTCGGCGCCTTTTAAAGGCGTCAGTTCAATAATAAATGCTGCAGCTTTAACGTTTCCGCCGGCTTTTTTGATTAAGTTACAAGCAGCACAAGCAGTTCCGCCCGTTGCCAGCAAATCATCTATCACAACAACATTTGAACCCGTTTCAATAGCATCAGAATGTATTTGAATAGTATCAGTTCCGTATTCCAGATCATAAGTTTCACTTATGGTATCAGCAGGGAGCTTGTTCGGTTTACGGATAAGAACAAACCCTGCATTAAGCCTGTCCGCTAATGGTGCCCCGAATATAAACCCTCTCGATTCTATCCCCGCAACATAATCAATCTGCTTATCTTTAAATTGCTCATACAAATAATCAATCATTGACTTAAAGGCTTTTGCATTTCTTACTCCAGTTGTAATATCCAGAAACTGTATCCCTTTTTTGGGAAAATCAGGAATTTGTCTTATAGTGTCTTTAATCTCTTCAATCAACATTTCTAACCTCGTGTAAATTCTTTTTTAGTGCTTGCAGAATGTTTTGTTCTTCTTCCGCAACTAACCCGTGAGTTGTTTTACCCCACTTCATATCTTTCTTGCAGAATAATATTTTACCACAAATAAATAATACCATAGGGAACCATATAATCAGCATATAACAAGCAGTATAGCTCGCCTGTACAAAAGCCTCCCATCTTTTCATTAAATCGTACCTTCTCAGGCTGTAGCGGATTGCAAAAAAGAATCCGAATGCAACTGCAAAGGATATGATGGCAGATGACATTATTTCATTCTGAATACCGACTTTATGTGTCAGTGCTTTAAAACTGCGTATAATAATCTCAAACAGGAACCATAGCGGCATAATAAACTGTGTTATATAGATAATCATATCCAATTTAGCTTTTAAAGACATTTTTTTTGAAGTTATTGCAGGGAAAAAATATTCCAGATATCTTCTTATAGTACCTTCAAGCCATCTTCTGCGCTGTCTGAATAAAGGTACAAGATAAAGCACACCCTCTTCATAAACGATAGTATCCTGACAGTATCTGACATCCCAACCCTTGATGTGCAGTCTTGTTGACATATCAAGGTCATCCGTTATAGTGAAATTATTCCAGCCGCCAATATCTTCAAGTGCCTGACGCTTAATCAGTTCGCCGTTCCCTCTAAGCTCAACCGCTCCTTTTACGGCATCACGACCGACTTGAAGGTATGTATCAAGCGTATATTCATTATTCTGACATTTAGTCAGAATATTTTTATCTGAATTTCTGATAACTTTTCTTGCCTGAACCGCTCCGACATCATCAGGTTCAAGATTTGAAACGAGTTTATCCAGAAAATCGGGTTCAACCGTTGCATCGGCATCAAATACGAGAATTGCTTCGCCCGAGGCAAGTGCAAGTGCATCATTTAACACCGCCGATTTTCCCGGAAATGCTTCTTTTGCTCTTGTTAGATATTTGATATTTTTGTGTTCTTTTGCTATTGACTTTATTACCTCAGGAGTGCCGTCATCACTCCGGTCATCAATGAGTATTATCTCAAAATTCGGATATGTCAGACTTAGAATATTCTCGACAGTATTGACAATAACCGCTTCTTCATTATGTGCCGGTATCATAATTGACACAAACGGCTTAAAACTCTCATTTATCTGCACGGGTTGTTTTTTTAGCTTACGTTTTTTATGTCTGAGTGCCAGAGATGTATACACACCGTACAATGTCATTAAGCACAACAATATAATTAAACCCCAGATTGTGTTTATATAATACTGGAATACATATAAAAAAGTCCATAATCCAATCAATATTGAAAATAAAAGTATACGCTCTTTCATAAAACTCCCCGATAAAAGAAATAATAGCAAAAACCCGGGTCAATGAAAAGCTTTTTTTACTAAATTTTACAATACAATACTACGGCTTAAAATAATCACAGATAAGAGTTTTTTTCTTCGGGAGCAATTTTTTTACTCTTTCAAAAAAACGGTTTTTATCGTAATCATCAAGCTCTTTTTTGAGGATAGCTTTTTGCAAAACGGCATTATCATACAAATTACGGCATAAATCCGACGATTTTATACGCAGTTTAAATTTACGAATTTGTTCGTCTGTTTCAGCTATTTTTTTTAAAATTTCTTCTTTTTTCACAAAATCCACCTCAATAAGAAAATACCGCTTTATTAAATATATGACATCAGCCTTTTAGCTGAATTCAGCATGCCGGAAGAAGATTTTCATATCCTGACAGGATTGCTTCAATGTTAAATCCTGCAAGTTTTTTTCTGTCGTCAGGCAGCACGATATCAATAGCTTTTTTGAGGATATCAACAGACAGAATTTTTTCGATATTAGAAAGCACACCCAGAGCGACCATATTAGCCGGCTTATAATTTCCAATACCACTTGCGGCATCGGTCATAGGAAAGAATGTGTAATTGATATCATTTCTGGTTTTTTCTTCTTTAATTAAAGAAGAGTTACAGATAATATGACCTGCTTTTTTTATTTTGGAAATAAACCTGTCAAAAGAAAGCTGATTAAGTGCAATAACGCAATCAGCATCCTGTTTATGAACAGAGCTGACTTCTTCATCGGAGACAACGATTTCGCAATTAACCGTGCCGCCTCTCATCTCTGCACCGTAGCAAGGATACCATGTAACGTTTTTCCCGCATAGCATAAAAGCATTAGCCAGTATTTTGCCGGCGAACAGCACCCCTTGTCCGCCGAATCCTGCAATTATATAATTCTTTTCCATAACAATTCCTCTTTTTTTTATCTTTATGCCGTAATATCCTTATAAACACCGAGCGGAAATACAGGTATAAGTTCGTTTCTGACACGTTCATGGGCTTCCTCCGGTGTCATTTTCCAATTTGTAGGACAGGTAGATAATATCTCGACAAATCCGTATCCTAACCCATCCAATTGCACCTGATAAGCTTTTTTTAAAGCTTTTTTTGCCTCATTGATATGTGTGATTGTATCAAGTGCAACTCTTGCACTGTATGCTGTACCTTCGCATAATGCAATGTGTTCGGCAATCTTTACCGGATATCCGTAAGTTTCTTTAAATCTACCCATAGGTGATGTAGTTGTTTTTTGCCCTAAAATAGTTGTTGGTCCGAGCTGTCCGCCGGTCATACCGTAAGTTGTATTATTTATACAAATGCCTGTTAAGTTTTCGCCCCTGAGTGCGGCATGAGTTGATTCGGCAAGACCGATAGAGGCAAAATCACCATCACCTTGATAGGTGAACACGAACTTGTCGGGACGGGCACGCTTGACTCCCGTTGCTTCTGCCATTGCTCTGCCGTGCGGTGCTTCTATGCAATCAACATCCAAAAAATCGTACAGGAATACCGAACACCCGATTGAAGTTGTACAGATAGTCTTTTCTTTTAGGTTAAGCTCATCAATTAATTCAGCAGCCAATCTTACTGCAATTCCGTGATCACAGCCGGAACAAAAAGTGTACATTGACCCCTTTTTTATTGAATTTGGAATTTTAAACACCTGCATGAATTTTCTCCAATACTATTTTTTTTACTCCGTCCGTTATTTCTTCAACGCTCAGCCATTGTCCGACCGGACGGTTAATTAAATCAACAGAGGATTTACCGTTTACTGCCAGCTTTACATCTCTAATCATTTGTCCCATATTCATTTCAACGACAATAAATTTTTCGCATTTATCAGCAAGTTCATTTAATCGTTTATCAGGGAACGGAGATAATGTAATCGGTCTGAATACACCGACCTTTAGTCCTTCTTTTCTTAAAACACGCATAGCTGCTTTAATGTTTCTCGTCATACTGCCGAATGCAACGAGTATAACATCTGCATCTTCACAGCCGAATTCTTCCCATTCAGTTGTTTCATTTGCGATAATTTCGTATTTTTCGAACAGTTTTTCGACATGGATAATTTGTTCATTTTCATCAGGAGCAAGAGAGCGTATTCTTCTTCCCGCGCGACCTTTAGCACCGGTAAGCGCCCAGGACGAGTTATCAATTTCGGGATAAGGATATTCCCCGAATACAGCGGGTTCCATCATCTGCCCCAGAAGTCCGTCCGCCAGCAGAACGGTTGGATTACGATATTTTTGTGCCAGATAAAATGCCTTGTAAGTTAAGTCAATGCATTCCTGTACAGTAGACGGAGCAAGGACAGTGAGTTTATAATCGCCGTTTCCGCCGCCGTATACGGTCTGATTATAATCGCCCTGAGCAGGATAAATATACCCTAACCCCGGACCGGCTCTCATAACATTTACAAGCACAACCGGCAGCTCATCCGAACATGCATAAGATAATGCCTCCTGCATTAAAGCAACAGCACATGAAGAAGATGAGGTCATTGCCTTTGCACCGGTTGATACAGCACCTATAACCATGTTTATGGCGGCAAGTTCACTCTCTGCACAAACATAACCTCTGTTTAACTCATACATTTTTTCACTTAAATATTCACCAATTTCTGTCTGCGGTGTAATCGGATAACCGAAATAGCACTCGCATCCGGCATTGATTGCCGCCTGTGCAATTGCATAATTACCTTTTAACAGTTGCTTTGTTTCTTCCATTATCTATGCACCTCGACTATCGCCATATCGGGACATCTCTTTGCACACATTGCGCAACCGACACATTCACCAGCATTATCAACAAATTCCACTAAATTATCCCCGAGCTTGCTCACTTTATCGCTTTTTTTTATCAAACCTTTCGGGCACGTTGACAAACATATAAAGCATGACTTACATCTGTTTTCATCAATAACTATATGAGCCATCTTACATACCTCGCTCCGATTTAACTCGCATTATTATTATATCACTAATAAAATTATGCAACATCTTTTAACCTTGTTTTACCGGTTCAATAAAATTATTTTTTTACGGTACATCGCTCAAGCCACCTGACGAATTTTGTCGGAATATTTTCATTTTCGGCATTGATAGAGCCTACCAGAATAGTAGTGCATCCAAGTCTTATTCCACCGAGAATATCAGTCAACGGGCGGTCACCGACCATTACAGCCTCACATGGTTTTATCCCCTTCTGATGGAGATAACTCTCCATAACTTTCGTATCCGGCTTTGATGCCGAACCTATTATATCAAAATCAGATGAGGAACGAACCCTGTTTAAATACTCAATACTGTTGTTGTTTGAGATAACCGCAATTAGAAATTCTTTTTTAACCTCTGACAGCCATTTTTTAGTTTCTTCAAGATAATATCCTGATTTTGAAACCATTATTGTACTGTCCAAATCAAACATTATAAGCTTTATTCCTTTTGATTTTAATTCACTCAAATCAATATCATAGATGCTTTTTAGGTTATAGTCAGGTTTAATTCTCATAGTTTTTAATCCCCATTGTTCTGACTATGGCATATTTATAATCAACTACCGGTTTGTTGAATTTAACAAACAATTCATCATTAGTGTTTGCAAATTCCCGATTTTGTCCGTCGAAACTTTTTATCTCAAGAGCCTGTGCGGTAAATTTTTCTGTCGGTGAAATAATCTCTATATCGGTATTTATATAGAATTTATTTTTTGTTCTGATTTTGTAATATTCATCTTTTTTATCAAATATTTCGCATAAAAAATCTGCACCGGCGAGTCCTTTGGATATATCATAGCTGTAGCCGTCGTTAGGATATTCGCCACCGCCGAGATAAAAACCGGTTGTATAGCCCCTATTTCCGACTTTGAGCAGTTCATTAAAATACGGGCTCATATCAGCATTTTTGTCTTTATAGACCGCATCAATCGCTTCTCGATATGTTTTTGCAACGGCAGAAACGTAATATAAACTTTTTGTTCTTCCCTCAACTTTTAAAGAATCGACACCTGCATCAATAAGTTCGGCCAGATGATTAACAAGACAGAGGTCTTTTGTGCTCATGATATGGGTACCTCTTTCGTTTTGTTCTATCTCGTAATATTGTCCGGGTCTTGTTTCTTCAACGAGTTTATAACTCCACCGGCAGGGCTGGCAGCAATTGCCCTGATTGGCTTTTCTTTCGCCGTTTGTCATATAATCACTGATAAGACATCTGCCGGAAAAAGAAACACATTGTGCTCCATGAATAAAGACTTCAAGCTCCATATCCGGAACTCTGCGTTTAATTTCCGCCATATCATTTATTGTAACTTCCCGTCCCAAAATTGTGCGAACTGCACCAAAATCCTGCCAGAATTTCACCGCTTCATAATTAAGAGTGCTTGTTTGAGTGCTTACGTGAATCGGGATATCCGGCATGAATCTGCGTGCTGTGCGCATAATCCCGATATCACTCATAATCAAAGCATCCGGTTTCGACTCTGATATACGTTCCATAGAGTTTTCCAGAAGTTTTATATCTCTGTTAAATGCAAAAATATTAAGCGTCAGATATGCTTTTTTTTTGAGCTGATGTGCTAAATCAACAGACGATTTAAGATTATCAAGTGTAATAAGCTCGCCTTTTCTCATTGCACGCAAGCTGAAATCAACCAACCCGAGATAAACAGCATCTGCGCCGTATCTTATTGCATATTCTAATTTTTCTTTATTGCCGGCAGGCAACAGTAATTCAATCTTGTTCATAAATAGATGATAGCACAAAATGAAATAGTAAAAAATAAACTTGCCCCACAAGGAGAGGGGCCGGGGTGAGGAGGTGCTGCGTATTCCGGTGCTGATGGTGCCGGCACACGGAAGTGTGGCGGGCAGGTCAACGGAGTCGATGTTAAGATGTTGTCGTTAACAAAACGCAAGCCCAATTAATAAATTTCTTGCACGGGTATGAACATTTGTAATATATTAATATTTATGGAGTTAAAAAAAGTCTATCAGATGTTCATACTTGGTGTCGGGAATTTAGAGTATGTTCTAAAAAACGACCCCGGCGGAGTGATATTTTTTTCGGACGATATCTTATCAACCGAACAATTTATAAGCTTAATTGAAAATATAAAAAGCAAGGTGAAAATTCCGTTATTTTTGACAATAGATCAGGAGGGAGGCAGGGTCGAAAGAACCTGGCATTTACACGCACGTTATCTACCTGCAAGGAACGCTTTTAAAAAAGGTTTGGATTTTCTTAAAAATCAGACGGAAAAAATAGCGGAGGAGCTTTGTACTTATGGAATTAATATGAATTTTGCCCCGTGTTTAGACGTAAACACAAACCCCGACAATCCGATAATCGGTGACAGAGCTTTCTCTGACAATCCTTATGAAGTATGCATCGGATATGACATCGAAGCACTTGTTTATAATACATACAATATAATCCCGGTAATAAAGCATTTCCCGGGACATGGAGATACCTCAAAGGACTCGCATTTAGAGCTTCCCGGCATCGATTTATCGCTTGATGAGATGGAAAAAGTTCATATAATGCCGTTTAAACACGCAATAAAGCACGGAGCTGAAGCTGTAATGGCGGCTCATATCCATTGCAGCTGTTTTGATAATGAAGAGATTCCCGCGTCATTGAGCAAAAATGTTATTGGTTATTTGAGAAATAACCTTAATTTTAACGGTTTGATAATATCAGATGATATGATTATGAAAGGGGTAGCGAAATACGGTATGAGTGAAGCCTGTATAATGGGGATTAAGGCCGGAATAAATATGTTTATATATCGTAATTCAGCGGATAAAACATTGCAGGTTATAGAGGATGTCATAAAAGCCGCCGAAAACGACAGTGAGCTGAGAGATAGAATTGAGGACTCTTTTAGCCGGATTATTGATTTAAAATGCAGACATAATATAATTACAGATAAAAAAAGCTGCCTTAGCAGCTAGTATTTCATAATCTTGGGAGGAGATTTGGGATAGTTGATAGCTTTATTGTACTATAATTAATAAAAACATGAACAAAGACACATTAAAATTTTTACAAAAGTTAATATAGTTTTAATAAAAACTTTATAAATAAAGTCTTGATTAGTTTTTATACTTGTGTCATACTGTATAGACAATTTATGTCAAGGAGATTAAACAATGAGGATTGATGCAATTAATCTTGGCGCATTTACCGGCACCACTCAAATACAAACTTTAAAAGCAGATGAAAGCGGTACTACTAATACAGATGAATTTGATGATACCCGTATAGCTCAACAATCTCTGCAGATACAGCCTGTCTCATCACCGATTGAGAAAGAAAAAGGCACCATTGAGGATTTGATGAGTATGCAGGCATCAACTGAGAAGATGGCGCATTCTTATGGTTTTGCCGATCTTGAACAAGCAGCAGGAAATTCGGTTAACAATACAAATTCAGTAAGTGCTGTCAGCTCATCAGGCGGTATGGAATTTCGCGCTTAAAATAAGATAAAACATCTTTAAGGATATGTCAGATGCAGCAAAAAAAATCCGATATGAAATATCGGATTTTTTTGCTGCATGCTATTATGAATGTAACTCAATAGCTATTGTGTTACATTCGGATAAAGGGGGTAAAAGTGGTAAAGCCTTTTTCCCCTCTCCTTTTGGGGAGAGAAGCGGAGCGGGTGCCGACCATCTCACAAAAAAAATCCCCCTCCCCAACCGGGGAGGGTTAGGGGTGGGGTGCAATCATCTCACCC
>JAJPXE010000115.1:11347-17869 GCA_021205645.1 Candidatus Gastranaerophilales bacterium
AGACTTTCAACTTCGTTTCATGTCGATTTTCTTGCCCTCTCCGTCCGGAGAGGGCTGAAATCTTATTTTCCTACCCGTCCGGGGAGCGGAGCGGACAGTGCAACTGCTTCGCTGTTGCACCCGCTTCCGCAAGCTCCCGCTGCCGCTCCGGAGAGGGCTAAAACCAAAATCCCCCTCCCCAACCGGGGAGGGTTAGGGGTGGGGTGCAATCATCTCACCCGCAGGGGTAAATGAATTGTATTCTTAAATCCGCACGGATATCACCTCACCCGAAAATCAGACTTTCAACTTCGTTTCATGTCGATTTTCTTGCCCTCTCCGTCCGGAGAGGGCAAATGGGGTGTCACCTCACACGCAGGGGTAAAAGGGGGTAAATGAATTGTATTCCGGAGTTTGCACAGATATCACCTCACCCGAATTTGTAAATTCGCTATCGGCGGACCGTGTCGGCTTTGCCGACACCCGCTGCCGCTACTCATTAACAAATTTTGCCCTCTCCGTCCGGAGAGGGCAGGTGAATCTCGTCCGGAGAGGGCAATAACTATT
The DNA here is from genome assembly GCA_021205645.1 of Candidatus Gastranaerophilales bacterium. Classification (GTDB taxonomy): domain Bacteria; phylum Cyanobacteriota; class Vampirovibrionia; order Gastranaerophilales; family Gastranaerophilaceae; genus UBA2883. Next base: position 11,894 of record JAJPXE010000115.1, read on the forward strand.
TCCCATCCCAAAACTGGAATGGAAAATCTTTACCCCTTACGGACTTAAAACACACATCTCACAAGCACTGCAATCAAATTCTAAAGGATAGCTTATCCCCTTTTCATCACGTAGAAAAAGCCTGCCGCCAGATTTACACATATTAAATGCATATTTAATACAATGTTTTGTCCGCATTAGTTCAACTTGCCTTGAGGGCTGTTTTGTTTCAAATGATTTTTCCGTGATGTTGACGGAACAACTGTTATAAAAACTTTTAGCCAAACTGTTATGCACATTTGCCCTGTAATCAAGCTTATTCTGAAAATATTCTGCATATTTAATCGGTTTTGGCACATCCCGACTGTAATTTGCAAGCCTTTCGTTCATAAGCTTATCCAACAATGTCCGCCTGTATTCGTTAATTTTTGATATAGGGATAAACGGCGGCTCTGTCAGAATTTCAATGTTTCCGGTATAAAAATCCGAGTTGCCTGTTTTATTCAATGATTTAACCAGATTTTCTTTCATTTTAACGGGATTAGAGGACTGCTCCATTTCGGTTATATTAACCGAAACAGTGTTGTTATCCTCGTCAACGGCAGTCAATGTGTGATTCTTATATTTTATATCAGCTCTTATTCTTCTTGATGTTTTTGCTGTAAGGACTGATTTTTCAAATTCGGAGTCAATATTCCTGTATACCATATCACCTGATTTTATGTCGGGCATTTTGTTCGGGAAGATTGTACAGCCGTTTTCAACTCTGTTTATCAAACAACCCTTTTCTCCTGTAACATCAAAACATAATCCGTCTTGCGGATTTAACTTTATCTTGTTTTTTAATTTTACGGTAAAAGATTTTTTATCTGTTTTAACAACAATACCGATTTTTTCTCCTGTTGATTTCGGGGTATTAAAATTGTAACATTCACCCCGATTGTGTAGAAAATAGTCCGTATAACCTCTGTTAAATGACTTGTTTAAATCGGGGATAAAATTGAGTTCTATTTTGCCGGATGAAGATTTTTTGCTGTATTTATCAAGCAAATTTCTGTAATATCCGACCACATTTTTAACATAAAGTTCATCTTTAAGGCGCCCTTCAATTTTATAAGAATACACGCCCGATTTAACAAGTTCTTCAATGGAGTTTGACAGGTTTAAATCTTTTAGTGAGAGCAGGTGTTTATCTTTTGCAATAAGATTTCCTTTATCGTCAATGAGAGAATATTTTTTTCTGCAGGGCTGGGCACATTCGCCTTTATTTGCCGAACGTCCGCCGATATAACAACTCATATAGCATTGACCGCTGTACGAAACGCACAAAGCTCCGTGTATAAAAGTTTCTATTTCGATATCAGAGTATTTTTCGGTAATGTTTTTTATATTTGTTAAAGAAAGTTCCCGTGCTAAAACAACTCTCGGAACACCGATTTTAGCAAAAAATCCGATTTTTTCTTCTGACCTGTTATCGCATTGAGTGCTTATATGCAGCGGAATCGGCGGAATATCCCCGTCGATTGACATCTTTAATATTGCCGTATCCTGAACAATCAGTGCATCAACTCCGATATCATAAAGATTTTTTATAAGCTGTTTAACGTCATTTATTTCATCATCGGAGATAATCGTATTAACCGTAACATAGATTTTTACATAGAATTTATGTGCATAATCTGTCAGGTACTTAATATCATCAAGTGCATTTGCTGCATTTTTTCTTGCGCCGAACGATGTTGAGCCGATATAGATCGCATCTGCACCACAATTGATTGCAGATATTGCAATAGCGATATTTTTTGCCGGTGCAAGCAGTTCTGTCTGCATTTTTGCATCCGTTTCCGTTATGCCCGTTTTGTTTTTAGGACATCGTATCTCTTTTCGTCCCAGATATCAACAAGCACAGAACAGAAGAAAATACTTGAATACGTACCGATTGCGATACCGAGTATCATAGCCAGTACAAAATTCTTTGTAGTAACCCCGCCGAAGAAATACAATGCAAACAGTGTAAGAAGTGTTGTCAATGAAGTATTGATACTTCTTGCAAGAGTCTGGTTAATGCTAAAGTTAACAATTTCGCCGAAAGACATTTTTTTGCTATAGTATCTCAAGTTTTCTCTAACTCTGTCGAAAACGACGATTGTATCGTGAACGGAGAACCCGATAACGGTAAGAATGGCGGTAACAAACAGGGCATCGACTTCTACACCAAACAGAATGCCAAGTATAGAGAAAGCACCGCAGACAAAAATGACGTCGTGGACAAGCCCCAGTATGGCAGCCAGTGCATAGTCAAATTGAAATCTTATTGTAAGGTAGCAGATTATACCTAGCAAAGCGAGCCCGAGGGCAACGAGAGAGTTTGTGAACAGTTCTTTGCCAAGCGTCGGACCGACCGATGAAATTTGGTCAAGTTGAGCATTCTTGAACTCTGATTGAACAATCGAGGTGATTTTTTTATCAACACCGGAACCGTTTTCAATAAACTGTGTTCTTATTGATATAAGAGATTTTATATCAGATGTTTCGTTGTTATTTACGTTAATAATCTGGATTTCTGCTCCGTTAATGCCGTTATCCGAAAGTTTTTTACGAAGTTTAGCCATTTCATCGGTCGTTACATCGGTTTTGACACCGTATTGCAGTATGGTACCGCCTGTGTAGTCGATACTGACTTTAACCGGTGCATGGTTCGGTGAAACAACACATGAATATATCATTGTTCCCAGACACGGTATTATCATGAGTGCTGATATACATAAAAATAATACTCTATATTTTACTATATTTAATTTCATAATCTTGTCCTCATTTGCCTATAATTTACTCCTATAATTTACCTCTATTATATATCTTAAATATTTACCACTATATTATCATTTGTAAATCGGTTTTGCACCATTGCGTACTCTTAATTTACTTCTATTATCTACTCCTTGTTGTGAGAATCGAAAATTGCGAACTCTGATCCTAATCCAAAACTCCGAACTTAGCGTTTTCTTTCTTCGATTCGGTAACCTGATAAGCCGTTCCAATTTCGTCCTTATGCAATCCGAACAAGAACGGGTGCGTTAAAGATTTTGTTCCGAATATTAGGAGCATAAAATTCTTAGTAACCGTTATTGCAGTGAACATTGAAACTACAACACCGAGTGCAAGGGTGAGAGCAAATCCTCTGACAATATCCGTTCCTTTCCAGTAGAGAATGGCACAGGTAATTATTGTTGTCATATTTGAGTCGAATATACTTGTAAATGCTCTGTCGAACCCTGATGTAATGGCAGTGTAGAGAGTTCTTCCCGCTTTAAGTTCTTCTTTTGTTCGTTCAAATATAAGAATATTCGCATCAACCGCCATGCCCACGCTCAGTATAAACCCTGCAATCCCAGCCAGAGTGAGAGTCACATTGATATGTTTAAACAAAGCAAACAGCATTATTCCGTACAGACATAAAGCGATATCGGCAACAATGCCCGGCAGACGGTAGTAGAGAATCATAAACAGCATTACAAGTCCCAACCCGATAGCTCCTGCCGTTTCGGATTTTTTGATACTGTCACTTCCGAGAGTCGGTCCGACCGTGTTTTCTTGAATGATTTTAGCGGGAACGGGCAATGCTCCGGCATTGAGCAAATCAACCATGTCTTTAGCCTGCTTAGAAGAGAAACCACCATTCTCACCGCCGCCTGATATTTGTGCACGACCCTCAAGAATAGGTTCTTGAATTACCGGTGCTGATTGAAGCTCACCATTAAAGAAAATCGCCATTTGTTTTCCGACAAGAGCCTGCGTTAAATCAGCAAATTTCTTTGTTCCGGCGGAATTAAATACCAGATCCACAACCCACTGACCTGTTTGTGAACTTCCGACTGCTGCTGAAGTTAGGTCTTTTCCTGTAAGTCCTGTTGATACCCAGTTTTCTTTCTGACCTTCCGGTGCGATATTTTTCTTAAACTCAAGTTCTGCGGTATCACCAATCATTTTTTTAGCTTCATCAAGGTCAGATATGTTCGGAATTTCTACAATAAGTCTGTCTGTGCCGACTCTTTGAACGTGAGTTTCAGCTACACCGATTGCATTGACTCTCTTTTTGATGGCAAATGTTAAACTGTCCATCATTTCAGGTGTTATATTTGCGATTGTATCGGTTTTTTGAGCTTGCAGTTCCAATCTTGAACCGCCTACCAGATCAAGCCCGAATTTTGTCGGTTTGCTGAAAAGTACGGATATTGAAACGAGTACAATCGCTACAATCGCCCAAAACATTATTATTCTGTTTTTCATTAACTTTTTACTCCTTTATCTGTTAAATTCTCTTTTACTGTTTCAAAGTTTCAATGTTATTACAATAGTACCGGTTGGCTAGTCTTGTTGTCCTGCGGTAATTCGAGGTTATCAATAACATCAAATAATTCTTGTTTTTCACTCTCATCGAGAGTAACCAGCGGACTTCTGACGAAGTCCTGTATTATATTTTTCCTTGCAAGAGCTGCCTTAACGGGAACAGGATTAGGCGCCATGAACAGCTTTTTCATAATCGGATACAGAGCATAGTGCATATTTTTAGCTGCTGTAATATCACCTGTTTTGAAGTTTCTAATCATGGACTTAATTTCTTTTCCGAACAGATGAGAGACAACGGAGATAACGCCGTGAGCACCGACAGCAAGCATTGGTAGAGTAAGACTGTCATCGCCGCTGTATATTGCGGCATCTTTCGGAAGATTAAGTTTCAACTCTGTTATAACATCAATATCGCTATAGCTTTGTTTAACGGCGACAATATTTTCGTATTTTTCGCAGAGATATCGGGCGGTTTCGACCGAAATATTCACGCCTGTTCTTGAGGGGATATTATATAGAATGATTGGCAGGCTGACTGCTTCGGCGATAGCGGAAAAATGTGCAATTATGCCTTTTTGTGACGGTTTGTTATAATACGGAACGACTGTCAGGATACCGTCCGCACCTTCTTTTTCCGCACGTTTTGACATCATAACCGCAGTTTCCGTGCAGTTTGAGCCTGTGCCCATTATAATTTTTTTGTCATTCCTGCAAGCTCTTTTTGCACTGTTAAGTATCTCCAGTTCTTCGTCATATATGAGAGTGGGTGACTCGCCCGTTGTGCCTGTAACGATAATCGCATCGGAACCGTTCTCGGAAAGATACGAAGCAAGTTCTTCGACTTTTGTATAGTCAACAGCCCCTTTATTATCAAATGGTGTAACCATTGCAGTAATTACTTCACCAAAATCATATCTCATAATGATAAGTTCTCCCCGTAACAATTCTTTATAAAAGTTAACTTTATTCATAAAAATTCTATTACAAATATCTGAATTTTTCAAAAAATAATCTAAAATAGGGCAGATTTATGAAGATTTGTAACGTTTTTAAGGGTCGTGAAATCACCTATCCCTAAAATTGTTTATATATATGGAGTATTGTATCCAATCGGGCACCCGTACGCCCGAACGAGATACAACCGTACAAAGAGAGAGTGAATATGACAGCTGTAAGCGGAGCAACAAGTTCATCAAACACAGATTATACCACACTGATAAAACAGGGCTCATCAACTTTTAGCAATTGTACCGGAATAGATACGTCAAAATATTCCACAGCGATTGGTTTTGCATTGAACGGTGATGCCAGCAAAATACTGTCAAGTGCCGGTAGTGAAATCGGTGCTGCAATCGGAGGTGATGTCGGAGCGGCAATCGGAGAAGGTATAGGTGATATAGTTGCTGCAGTGCTTAGCGGAAAAGATGTTTCGGGAGAAGATAAAAAAGCCATTGAGGAAAATGAAAATCAGTTAAATCAAAATGCAGACCTTGTAAATAATCTGGCTGACAGCGGCAGCGCTGAAACAGAAGAAATCTCCGAAACGGCAAAATCCGAAATGGAAGGTGCAAAAGTCACCATTGATGATTCCGCAAATACCATAACTATTGAAAATGAAAATACAGAAGCAATTACAATTGATATAAC
>JAJPXE010000115.1:17879-26252 GCA_021205645.1 Candidatus Gastranaerophilales bacterium
GATTGATACATTGAATGAAAATCAAAAAATAATAGAAGAAAAACAACAAGAACAGCAAACTCTTCTATCATTAATTAATGCCAGAAAAGCAGAATTAAATATCCCGGCAGAAATGCCGGAGAACGGAAACAGCGAACCGGTATCCGTGCCTGCAGGTGACGGAGCTGTACAGGGAAGCGCTGATGATAATTCTCAACAGCAAACCACAACACTCGCAGCACCAACTTTTCAGCCGATGCAAAACTCCTCCGATGACAGTGTACTAAACGGATACATTGAGCAATATAATAAATGCGGTATGTCTATTCAAGCTTGTCAGCAAGAAAACATTCAATTGGTAGAAGTCGTTGTAAACAATAATACGGAAGCCGCTACTGTGCAGCAAGAAACGATTGAGATAACCGATGAAGAGTTAGCAAATATAGATAATGCGACAAATGCAATTGTGAGTGCCGCTGATTCAGCGGAGGGTGCTATAAAAGAAGTCCAAAATCTTTTGAACGGTCAATTCCCTCAACTTGATAAAGTAACAACAATTAAGCTTGCAACAAGTATGACAAAATCCGCAATATGCGGGACTAAATCTGGAATTTTTGCAGCTGCAGCAGCTGCAATGGGTGTCGGTTCAGTGTTTTCATTTGGTTCAACTGCAGCTGATGCTGCTAAATTAACCGAGCAAGCAACTGCCTCGGGAGAAAATTCAGCCTTAAGTTTAGCAAAAAATGCGGCAGGCAAAATTGCACAAAATGCTTATACCGCTTATATGCAAAATACACTTGGCAATATAGCGGAAACTTATGGATTAAACTCGGAATTTACATCTCAACTGTTAGCGGAAATAGGTAATATTAAATCCGAGCTTCCGACAACTGAAAATTCAAATCAGACCAATCCTATAAAGCAGGTTAAGCAGACAAGTACCGCATAGCGCTACAAATAGAATATGAAATTAATCAAAAAGTCCGCAATTAGCATATAGATTGTTGATTTTATTGCTGCCTGAGTCGTTGAAATTCCGACTTCCTTTGCTCCGCCCTCGGTTTGATAGCCCTGTGTTGCACAAACATCTGCTATCAATATCCCGAACACAAACGCTTTGAGTATGCTTATATAAAAATCTTTCAGCTTTAGCCATGCCCAGACGGATTCTACATACCTGTGCGGATGCAGACCGATTGTGAGATATGCTACAAACATTCCGCCTAAAATCCCTATCAACTCGGCGATAATCGTTACCATCGGTATAGTGAATGCCGCCGATAATAACCTCGGGGCAAAATAATACCCGATAGGGTCAACCTTGAGAGTCTTTATTGCATCAACCTGTTCGGTTACTTTCATATTGGCAATCTCTGCCGATATTGCCGTTCCCGCCCTCGCTCCGATTGATAATGCCACAAAGGCAGGTGCTATCTCACGAATGATTACAATAGTCAATGTTCCGCCGATATAGCTGTCAGCACCGCTCATTAGAAACTGTTTTGAAACCTGTATCGTTATGACCGCAGCCGCTACAAACGATATAACCAGTGAAATCAACAATGAATCATAGCTTATTGAAGCAGCTTGAACAACAGCATGCCTGAACAACATCTGACCCGTGCATATATATTGAACAGATTTTATTAAATTCTGCACACATTTACCGAAAAAACTAATCATATACAGGCGTACACCAATGTTTGTACTTAGAAACCTTGCCTTTTACGACATCGTAATACAGTTTTTGCAATTGAGCGGTAACAGGTCCTATCTTTCCGCTGTCACCGATGACTCTCTTATCCACGCTTGCAATAGGTGTAATTTGTGCACCCGTTCCGCAGCAGAATATCTCGTCCATAATATACAATTCCGTTCTGTCAACCGCTCTTTCTTCAACTTCAATGCCTAAATCACCCGCAAGTTCAATAATAGTGTTTCTTGTAACACCAACCAGAATATCGTCAGTTGTGTTGGTCGTGATGAGTTTGCCGTTTCTGACAAACATCATGTTCATTGCCGAACCCTCCGTGACCTGACCCGCTTCGGATAAAACGATTGCATCATCAAATCCGAAATTATGAGCATCGGTTTTTATCAGAGCTGCATTGGCATAAGCCCCGGACACTTTTGCTCTCGGCGGAATTGCATTATCGCTTGTTCTTCTCCAACTTGATACACAGACATTCAATCCTGCCGCAGCATCATAATAATTGCCGAACGGCGTTGTGAATACCAGATAAGAATCTTCATTATCGTACAGTCCCGGACCAACCTTAATTGCAGATTTGTACAGTGTCGGACGGATATACACATCCTGTTTGTAACCGTTTTTCTTTAGCAGTTCTATATTGATTTCCATATATTCCTCAACAGTGTAAGGACTGTTCATAAACATAACTTTCGCACTTCTGAGCATTCTCTCATAATGTTCTTTCATTCTGAATGCGTACAATTGTTTCTCTTCTTCGTTATAATATGCTCTTATTCCCTCAAAAACGCTTGTTCCGTATAAAAACGCATGTGTTCGGACCGGTATAACAGCTTTATCAGCCTCAACGTATTTACCGTTTAAAAATACATATTCTTTCATAAAACCTCCCTATGTGTAGTTTTATTATATATATTTCGTAATGTTCTTGTCAATCATTTGATTTTTTGGTTTGTTTATATATAATAAGTGTAAATTATACAATGTTAGGGATTAGGTTATGGAATTAAATTTTCAGGATTTGATATTAAATCTGTCTGGCTTCTGGTCAAAATACGGTTGTGTTATCCAACAGCCTTACGACACGGAGAAAGGTGCCTCAACAATGAATCCTGCAACGTTTTTGCGTGCATTAGGTCCTGAGCCGTGGTCTGCCGCTATGGTTGAGCCCTGCAGACGTCCGACCGATGCAAGATATGGCGAAAACCCTAACAGATTAGGACATTATTTCCAGTATCAGGTACTTTTAAAACCATCTCCCGATAACGCTCAAGAACTCTATCTCAGCAGCCTTGAGGCTATGGGAATAGATTTGTCTGAACATGATGTTCGCTTTGTCGAAGATAACTGGGAATCTCCGACTCTTGGTGCCGCTGGTGTCGGTTGGGAAGTTTGGCTCGACGGTATGGAAATCACTCAATTTACCTATTTCCAACAGGTCGGCGGTATTGAAGTTAAACCCGTTGCACTTGAGATAACTTACGGTCTTGAACGCATTGCCATGTATCTCCAAAATAAAGAATCGGTTTTTGATATCAATTGGAACAATAACCTTAAATACGGCGAAATTTATTTGCAAAATGAAATTGAACAGTCAAAATACAATTTTGAATATTCAAACGGCAAAGCATTATTTAACCTCTTTGAACTCTATCAAAAAGAGGTTGAAAACTGTATCGGAGCTAAGCTCGTTTTACCTGCATACGATTATGTTCTAAAATGTTCGCATACATTCAATCTGTTAGATGCAAGAGGTGTTATCAGCAAAGATGAACGCATAAATTTCATAAACCGTGTCAGAACAATGGCATCCGCCGTTGCAAAGTTGTACGTTGAACAGCGTGAAGCACTCGGTTTTCCGCTGTGTAAGGAATGTCTTGCTCAATGTTAAAATATAAACCGGTTATTTATAGAGATTTTTACAAAAAAATTCTCACCAGAAAAAATCCCGAGGAAATGATAAAAAAAGCCTCTGAAGCGGGTTTGCAAAAAACACTGAGTGCCGTGGATCTGGTTATTCTGGGAATTGGTGCTATTATCGGCTCGGGGATTTTTGCCGTAGTTGGTATTGCGGCAGCAGGCGGCAACGGCTCGGCAGGAGCAGGTCCGGCTCTTGTTATATCAATGCTCATTGCAACGGTTGCATGCATTTTCTCTGCACTCTGCTACAGTGAATTTGCCACAATGATACCTGTTGCGGGCGGTGCGTATACATACGCATTCGCAACACTCGGCGAGTTCGCCGCATGGATGGTCGGCTGGGTACTTATGCTTGAATATGTCGTCGGATACATCGCTGTTGCCTGTGCGTGGTCTAACCATTTTATGCAGTTTGTAAAAGGGTTTGAAAACTATCTTCCGGCATGGGTTGTTAATCCACCTGTCTGGCTTATAGGTGATTATAAAAGTGTTGCCGACACACTTGTATCAACAGGACACTCAGCAGCATCAATCCCGACATTGTGCGGAATACCGTTCTGTATCAACCTGCCAGCTATCGCCATTGTTGCAGTTATCACCGCTATCCTGATTAAAGGTACTAAGGATTCCACTAAAATGACTACCTTAATGGTCATTATAAAACTCTCGGTTATTGCATTGTTTGTTATCTGCGGTGCGTTTTATGTAAAACCTGAGAACTGGACTCCTTTTGCACCAAACGGATTGTCCGGAATATTTATGGGAGCATTCGTTATATTCTTTGCATATATCGGGTTTGATGCACTCGCTACAACCGCAGAAGAATGCAAAAACCCGCAGAAAGATTTACCGGTTGGTATTATCGGCTCATTGTTTGCGACAACAATTGTTTATATCTCCGTCGCCCTTGTGCTTACAGGGATGTACTGCACAAGCGGTCCGATTGATGCGGGATTTTTAAAAGCTCCAATGGCTTTTGTTATGGAACTCGCAGGCATGGACGGAGCGGCAGGACTTATCTCTATCGGCTCTCTTGCAGGGCTGACATCTGTACTTATTGTTCTGCAGCTTGCCTCTACAAGAATTTTGTACGCTATGAGCAGAGATAATTTCTTGCCGAAAGTACTGCAAAAGCTTCACCCTGTTTTTAAAACACCGCATATTTTAACAGTGCTTGTCGGTGTAGTGTGTATCGTCGGAACAATCACTCTGGACTTGAATAAAGCGGCACAGTTATGTAATTTTGGAACATTTACATCGTTTATTATCATCTGTGTTGCCGTGTTGATATTGAGAAAAACAGACCCTGAAAGACCCCGCCCGTTCAGGGTTCCGTGCTCGCCGCTGTTTCCGATTCTCGGAATTGTTTGCTGCGGCGGACTGATGCTGTGTTCGCTAAAAACACTCAAAACATCAGCATCACTTTTTTTGATATGGCTGACTATCGGTGTTATTATCTATATGATGTACGGCTATGTCAAAAACAGAAATGCTGAAATTTGTTATAGTGAAAGAGAAATAAGAATTACTAAAGAAGATGATAAAGAATGCGTTACTAAATAATCTGCTGAAATGTAAAAGTCCTGACGAGTTAATAGAGGCAGGCAGTGTGTCCGGTTTAAAAAAGACCTTGAATGTTTTTGACTTAATAATAATCGGGATAGGTGCCGTTGTTGGAACAGGTATTTTCACAATTATAGGCAGTGCAATACAGGGCGGTGTTGACAGTTTAGGAGCAGGTCCTGCGGTTGTTTTATCAATGCTTCTGGCTGCTGCAGCAAGCGTTTTTTCCGCACTTTCGTATGCGGAAATCTCCGCTATGATACCTGTTGCGGGAAGCGCCTATACTTATACTTATGCAACAATGGGCGAGTTCATGGCCTGGATGGTCGGCTGGATTTTAATGCTTGAATATGCTATCGGAAATATTACTGTTGCCAGTGCGTGGACAGGATATTTTGTTCAATTCTTGAAAGGTTTTAAACACATTCTGCCGGCATGGGTTATAAATTGTCCGCTGTGGCTCAGAAACGATTACAGAACTATGTATGCAATGTGTGACAAATTCGGCTGGGATATACATACAAAAATGCCTTTTATCAACACTCCCGATTGGTTTTCAAATATTACTCGCATCAGCGAAATACCGTTTGCCGTAAATCTTCCCGCAATATTTATTGTGCTTGTTCTTACCCTGCTGCTTATTAAAGGGGTTAAAGAATCGACAAAATTTGCAAGTATAATGGTTGCCGTAAATCTGTTTATAATAATCTCATTTATTCTGGTCGGCTCGTTTTATGTTTGTCCTGAAAACTGGCACCCGTTTATGCCGAACGGTTTTGACGGGGTGTTTATGGGAGCTTTTGTAATATTTTTTGCATATATCGGTTTTGATGCAATCTCGACGGCTGCTGAAGAAACAAAAAATCCTCAACGTGATTTACCAATCGCTATATTGGGTACACTTATAATCTGTACATTGCTATATGTTCTTGCGGCACTTGTGTTAACCGGTATTTTGCCCTGCCATGCAATTGATACTCAGGCACCGTTAGCCCATGCAATGCGATGTATCGGCAAAGATTGGTATGCCGGACTTATCTCCGTAGGAGCACTCTGTGCCTTAACAACAGTGCTGTTAATTTATCAGCTCGGAACAACAAGAATACTTTTTGCGATGAGCCGTGATAATTTCCTGCCAAAATCCTTGAATGCTGTCCATAAAAAGTTCAGAACACCGCATATTATGACATGGCTGTCGGGAATTATTGTTATTGTTTGTGCGTTGTTTATGGATTTAAATGTATCTGCGGAGTTATGTAATTTCGGAACATTTACATCATTTATAATTATATGTTTAACCGTTTTAATACTGAGAAAAACAGAACCTGAGCGGAAACGTCCATTCAAAGTTCCGTTTTGCCCGCTATTTCCGATACTCGGGATTTTAACCTGTGCCCTGCTAATGTATTGCAAGTTCCGTTCAAATTCCGATTCATCTCTGTACTTTTTACTGTGGTTGTTTATCGGATTAAGTATCTATGCAGGTTACGGCTATCGCAACAAACGCCAAAATGAGAATTGATGAATAATCTGTCATTTTTTTTGACGGGCTTCACCTGCTCTCACCCTATAGAGAGGGTATTCTGCTAATATTGTTGTGCAATATTTATTGAATAAGTCCGGGGTCAACTTCCGAACCGAACAGTGTTCGTCTTAATGCGAATTGTGCCTGCGGCAGTGCAACAGCAAGCAATGTGCTGCTAATTGCGATATTTGCTGCTATATTTGCGGTTTTTGCTCTCAATGCTTTTTGGGCATAACTCTTGACATTACCGGATAATCTTGCATCAGATGCAAATTTGTTCATTTTTTGTGAAAGCTTGAATACTTTCTCTGTATCAACGAATGTTCCCGGATCACGCACACCGCTTTCTAAATATTTTACCTCGCCGCACTCAGCGGCTATTTTGGAAAACAGTGATTTTGGTTTTTCATCAAGAAATTCAAGCACATTCTCCTGCTTGTCCGGCAGTTCAAGTTTGTTTGAACGTACAAGTGCCAGAAAACGTTTGTTTGCCATAATCTTCGGGTCAAGTGCCGGATTTATTCCAAACAGCTTTTGGGTCATATAGTCAAGTCCCTTTTCAATTTTCTTTGGTGCAATAAAGTTTAGATACATCATACCTGCCATTTTAAACCCGTTTTCAACTGCTTCATTTCTTTTTCTTGAAGTTGCAACGCGTCCTATTGCATATCCGCCATCTGTTGCTGCCATTTTTTGCTGATGGGTTAAACCCGTCATAAATGATGAAAATCCAGTGAATGACGGATTATTTTTTTGTTTGATTGAATTTAACGATGTGAATTGTGTGTTTTTGCCGCTTTTATACAAATTGTCGTACTTTGTCCGTGTATCTGCATCCGTTGAAACAATGTTAAGTTTGCCGCCGGTTTTGTTTTTTAAGTACTTTTCAGGTAGTAAACCTTTTTTTGCATCTTTATCCATTAAATATGAAGTCAATAAAAAATTAACCTTTGGTATTATTACCCCCATGAATGCAATTGGAATGACTAATGCAGCAACATATTTAGCCGTTGTAAACTTTTTAAACAATCCTTTATTAGCCTTGATTTTTTCAAGTTCGGCAACTTCTTTTGGTGCGGTATTTTTGAATTTTTCAATATTAATATCAAGACTCTGTTGTATTTTATCGCCTTTTTTTTCGTTGTTTTCAAACAGTTTGTAACTTATTTTTCCATTTAAACCTTGTTTTGCGATAAATTTATTAAAACCGTACTCGACTGCCGGCACACCGCCGACCCATACAGCCGTTGTTGAATATTCATCAAGGGCTCTTTCTCTTGTTGCGTGTTTTGCCATAATTGCAGAGTCTTTTTTGTTCTGATTGTATGTTTGAACAACCTTCGTCGGGACTTCAATACCGCAATCACGAGCGATTAACGGATAAATTCCGCTATTATTCCCCAGTGCTGAAATAGCATTTATTAACAGTGACATTTTAATGATTCTCCTTCGTAAAACAGTTCCGTCATTCCTATACAACCCGAAAGAACTGCTTCAGCGGAAACTGATTACATCAAAATCCACAGCCCTTCCGGGTTGCTATGTAAATGATGATGCTCAGTTGTCAGGTAAAATTTCGTCATTAAATTATTCCTTATCACTTATTGTATTCTAACACAATAAATTTATTTTACAAGACTAATTTGTTGCTTACTACCGACTTCTTAATCAAAAC
>JAJPXE010000174.1 GCA_021205645.1 Candidatus Gastranaerophilales bacterium
ATTTAGAAGAGTTATATTGTGACGTTCCGCCGACAAAGCTGCGAAGCAAAGACGAAAAATTTAGACCTGCACGTACATCATGGTTCTGGCTGCGGGTTGCTGACATTTTTTTTTATAACATGCTGGAGGGCAGATTTTGTGCTTTTAGATATAAGGGTGTTGAAAATTATTTAAACAGAGATGACAAATTTCCTACAATCTTTTTTGCACCGCATAACAACTGGTGGGACGGCATTGTCGGATATAATATATGCAACAGAATATGTAAAAAAGAAATAAGGCTCATGATTGAAGAATTGAACAGGTTTCCGCTGTTGCGCCGCGGCGGCGGTTTTAGTGTTAACAAAAAATCTCCGCAGGCTTCAATGGAATCGTTACAGTATTCGGTCAGAACATTAAAGGATTTGAACAATATTCTTTATATTTTCCCTCAGGGAATTATTACACCGCCCAATCACAGACCGATAGAGCTGCAAACAGGAATTTCTTATATTGCTCAAAAAGCCGCTAAAGAATATGGAAAAGTCAATCTTGTGCCTGTTGCGGTCAATTATTTCTTCCTTAGAGATAACCGCCCCGAGGTTTGGGTCGAATTTGGAGAGGTAATTGAGCTGTCTGATGCTAAAATTAATCGAAAAGAATATTCATTGTTTCTTGCCAAAAAATTAGAAACTCTTTGCGATAAACAGATAAAAGAAATATCGAATGCTGAATTTAAGGGCTATGAGACACTTTTCCAGCAAAAACTGGCATGGTACAGAGCGTTTGAACAACGGCTCAAACGCATAAAAATCGGAATAAAACAAAAAAAAGATGTGTAAAAATCCCCAAATTGCCCTGCCGCAGATCGTGTAAAATGCACGGAGTTTTACACAATATACTGTTTAACACACGCATTAGCCAATGAACACAGAGATTGGAGAATATACAGAGATTTGTGCTTTGATTTGATTAAAACAGCAATCCCTCTGATTAAACTAATAGACGCCAGTCAGATTTATCAAAATCTAAACTCACAGATATGTATAGAAAAGATAAGTTACATATTACTTAAAATTCTGTCTAAATAAGACCGGAGAGGGGTAGATGTATTTTGATTTTTTAGTTTAATACATCATGAAATGATTCGTAGAAAAATAACTACAGGTTTAAAAAAACAATAAGACCAGATTTTACGCGGGTCTTAATATTTCTTAAATTATTATATTCAATTATTTAATTAAACAGCGTAAACACTTACCTGTTTTCTATCTCTGCGGTGAGTTTCAAATTTAACCTGACCGTCAATCAAAGCGTATAAAGTATCATCACTTCCTATACCGACATTGTTTCCCGGATGAACTTTTGTACCTCTCTGTCTGACAAGTATGTTGCCTGCTTTAACGATTTCGCCGCCGAATTTCTTTACGCCTAATCGCTTAGCTTCGGAATCACGACCGTTACGGGTGGAACCCATACCTTTCTTATGTGCCATTTTTATTCTCCTTTAATTATTTTTAGTAATTTATGCTTCAGCTGTTTCTTCAGCCTTTTTAGCAGCTGTCGTTCTGATTTTGTTAATCATAACTCTTGAATATTCTTGTCTGTGACCGCGTTTTACTCTATAACCTTTTTTAGGTCTTTGTTTGTAAACGATAACTTTTTTAGCTTTATCATTCTTCAAGATAACGCCTTCTGCTTTTGCATTAGCAACATAAGGCTGACCGACTTTAGATTTCTTACCGTTAACAATCATAACGACTTTGTCAAAAACGACTTTATCATCAGCTTTAGCATCAAGCAATTCAACGTCAATGTAACGTCCTTCTTCTACCTGATACTGCTTTCCGCCTGTTTCTACAATTGCGTACATAATTTTATCCTTTCTTTTAAGGAACCGTAACCCTGCGGTATTTAAGAACGGTTTACCTGTCTAACACTTTTGAAATGTTATCTATAGATAATATTTCGGCATTACCGGAGATGCACCGGTACATTCTTTATACTATTAGAAAATAACTCCGTTGTCAAACGTAAAAGCCAGAGAATTTTTATTTCTCCGTATAATGTTTTTGATATTTTTAATTTTGTAACAAAATCTTTACATTTACTAAAGAGTCATGTTCTTTAATCCGTAATACTAAATATGACAAGGGGGTGTAAAGTGTATAAAGAATTAAGGGATATGAGTCTTATTGTTGAGATAGAAAAACTGGTTAAAAATACCGACAAAGTTGATGAAGAAATGAGTGTATATTCTGCATTGATAAAACAAAGGATACTAAACCTGTCAGGAAACAATTAGTATTCAAGTTAAGCATTTTTTAAAAATTTTGCCAGAAGAAAAGATATTTCCATACTCTGGTCGTAATTTAATCTCGGGTCACAATATGTTTCATAGTGCTCTTCCAGATTTTCTTCGGCAATATTAATCGCACCGCCGATACATTCGGTTACTCTCTCGCCCGTCAACTCAAAATGCACTCCCGACATAAAACTGTCGTTTGTTTTATGGACTAAAAAAGTATCCGTTAATTCTTGAAGTATGTCTTTAAAATCTCTCGTTTTTATACCCTGTTTAGTGAGTGTAGTGTTTCCATGCATAGGATCGCAAATCCAGACAACATTTTTATTCTCTTTTTTTACTCTGTGAATTAAGTCAGGCAGGTATTTTTTTACATTCTTGCAGCCCATTCTTGTTATAAGACAAATTTTGCCCGAATTATTTTGAGGATTGAGAATGTTTAGCAATCTTATCAGCTCATCCGGTGTGATTTCAGAGCTGATTTTAATGCCGACAGGATTATTTATTCCTCTAAAATATTCGACATGGGCGTTATTTATATCTCTTGTTCGCTCTCCTATCCAGAGCATATGTGCTCCAAGATTGTAAAATTCGTTTTGTCTCAGCGATTTCCGTGTCATTGCTTCCTCATATGGCAGCAGCAAGCCCTCGTGAGAGATATAAAAATCGGTACAGTTTATTATTTCGTTATTTACACCGTCAAAACACTCCAAAAATTCAATGGAATTTATAACATTAGCAATTAATGTCCGATACTCGCCCGAGGTTACTGTTTCACGGGCAAATTCTATATTCCAGTTCGACGGTGTGCGCAAATCCGCGAAACCGCCCCGTGTGATTGACCTTATATAATTACAGGTTGCAGCAGCATGAAAATAGCCTCTTATTATCCTATCCGGCTGCGCTTCTCTTTTTGACGGGTCATGCCGATATGAATTTATACTGTCACCTCTGTATGACGGCAAATCTATACCATTGACCGTTTCAAACTCGTTTGAACGCGGTTTTGAGTATTCGCCGGCAATTCTGCCTATCTTTATAACCGGTATTTTTGCCGTATAAGTTATAATCATACTCATCTGTAACAAAATTTTCATTTTGTTAAGAATAGTTTTTTCGTTACAGTCCGCAAACCTTTCGACACAATCACCGCCCTGAATAATGAACATTTTCCCTTTTTCTGCAAGTCTAAGTTTGAATTTCAAGTCCTCAATTTCTTTTTCAAACACCAGAGGCGGCAAAAGTTTTAGCTCTGATATTGTCTTATTCAATGCATCTTTATCTTTATATTCCGGCTGCTGTAATGCCGTTTTTGTCCGCCAGCTCAACGGCGACCAATTATTATTCATTTTTTACCCGATTTTAAATTTAGCACTCCCTTTAATAATATCATAAA
>JAJPXE010000096.1 GCA_021205645.1 Candidatus Gastranaerophilales bacterium
ACTGTGCTGCACAGCAGCACCCGCTCCGCTCCCCTCCCCGGTTGGAGAGGGGAAAAGATTAAAGTCAGCCCCTGCATGGGATGGGAAAAATAGTTCCCGCCGGAACAGTTTTTCCGCAAACTTATATCATAACCTTCTTCGGACTTAATACACTCCCGTTATGCTCCGATACCGCTATAATCTTATTGCATCTCGTTAATAACACTATCCCCGAAATAACCCCTATCCTGCTGCATACAGGCATGCCATGCTGAACTCTCTCATATTCAATGTCGTCTAATTCCTGACACGGCTGCGATAAATAATCAAGAGGATTTAACAACCTTTCCTCAACATCAGTAACACTTTTTATATCTCCAAGTTTTACAGAATCCGCTAAGATAAATCTGCCCGCACTAACCCGCTCAAGCTTGCTTAAATAACCGCCGGCTCCGGTAAGCTTGCCTAAATCGTATGCAATACTCCTGATATAAGTACCCCTTGAACATTCTATATATATATCAGCATATTGATTATCATAATTAAAATCTATTAATTCAATTTTTTCTATATATACTTTTCGCGGTTTTATCTCAACTTCTATTCCCTCACGGGCGTATTCATAGAGCTTTTTCCCGCCGGACTTTATTGCCGAATAAATCGGGGGAATTTGCTCAATCCCGCCCTCAAAACTTTTTAGAACATCTGAAATATCTTCCCTCGTGACTTTCCTGTCAAATATCTCTGTGATCTCACCCTCTAAATCGTATGTTGCGGTTGTCCTGCCAAAATTAAACCGCCCGATATATGCCTTGTCATCATCAAGATATTCTATAAGCCTTGCTGCTTTACCGACAGCTAATGGCAAAACACCAACAGCAAACGGGTCTAATGTCCCCGTATGACCGATTTGACGCACACCCGTTATTCGACGCAAAACACCGATAACATCATGCGATGTCATCCCCGGGGGTTTATATATGTTTAAAAAACCGAACATTGACTATATCTCGCCCCGCGAGATTTTGTCAATAAGCTCTGTTACACGCGAACCCCGCTCTAAACAATCGGAAAATACAAACTTTAACTCGGGTGTCAGTCTTAAACGTATGCGCTTCCCCACTTCATATCTGATTTTTGGAGTGCTTTTTTCAATGATTTCCTGCGACTTTTCCACCTGCTCAGGATTGCCAAGCACGCTGTATATGACCTTTGCATATGAATTGTCATGCGACACCTCAATGTTTACAATTGATATAACACCCTCTAAACCCCTTACTTCTTTGCGCAAAATATCCGATATTTCACGCATAAGCTCCTTTCTCACCCGTTCATTTCTTAAAGTCATTCCTTATTCCTTACTATTCCAACTCTGTTCGCTCAATTTCTTTAGTTGTCGTAAACTCAATTATATCACCGACTTCAATATCATTAAACTTAATGAAAGAAATACCGCATTCATAGCCCTGCGCAACTTCTTTTACATCATCTTTAAATCTCTTAAGCTGGTCTATACTGCCTGAATAAATTTCTTTTCCTTCTCTTTTGATAACAGCTTTATTAGAGCGGCTAATTTTACCCTCGCTGACATAGCAGCCCGCAATCTTTGTAACCTTGCCGATTGTAAATACCTGACGAACTTCCGCCTTACCTGCAGCAATCTCTTTTGTTTCAGGTGTGAGCAATGATATCATTGTCTTTTCAATATCTTCTAAAATCTGATAAATTATATCGTATTTTTTGATAACAACATTCTCCTTATCAGCGGCAAGAAGTGCGTTGTTATCTTCTTTAACTCCAAATCCGAGTATTAAAGCCCCCGATGCGGATGCAAGCATAACATCCGCCTCCGATATATCACCAACACCAACGTGGATAATTTTTGTGATAACTTCCCTGGATTCAAACTGTGCAATAGCTTGAGAAACAGCCTCTGCCGAACCGTGAGTGTTTGCTTTTATAATAAGGTTCAATTGAGGAATATCCTCATCCCCCGTACCCGATTCTTTTCGCATATGAGCCGGCAACATTGCATCTAATCGCTTATCACGCTCTTTTTCCTGACGCTCCGTTACAATTGTCTTCATTTCTTTCTCGTTTTTAACAACTTCAAAATATTCACCCGGCGACGGTACTTCTGACAGACCCAGAACCTCAACAGGGGTTGACGGCTCCGCCGATTTAAGCCTTTCTCCGGAATCGGATAACAATGCTCTCACACGACCGCATGCAGTACCCACTACTATACAATTGCCCGCACGCAGTGTTCCGTTCTGTACCAGAAGCGTTGCAACAGGACCCTTACCTTTATCAAGGTTTGCCTCAATTACAACTCCTGAAGCTTCCGCTTTCGGATTAGCTTTTAAGTCTTTGATATCTGCTAAAATCCAGATATATTCAAGTAACTCGTCTATACCTGTGCCTTGAAGAGCGGAAACCTTAACTGTAATAGTATCTCCACCCCACTCCTCAGGTATCAGACCATGTTCGGTTAGCTGTTGAAGTACTCTGTCCGGATCAGCTCCGGATTTATCAATCTTGTTGACTGCAACAATTATCGGAACATCAGCTGCTTTTGCATGACTTATTGCCTCTATTGTCTGAGGCATTATACCGTCATCCGCCGCTACAACCAGAATCGCTATATCTGTCGCTTTTGCCCCCCTTGCACGCATCTCAGTGAATGCCTCGTGACCCGGTGTATCCACAAATACTATCTTTTTCTCTTTTTTGTTGTCAAGATAAACCGTATATGCACCGATTGACTGCGTTATACCGCCAACTTCCGTAGATACGATTTTGTGCTTTGATGCACGTATACTGTCAAGCAATGTCGTCTTTCCATGATCTACATGACCCATTATGCTAACTACAGGTGCCCGCTTTTTGAGTAATTTCTTATCCACTTCCGTGAATACTTTTTTGTGCTCTTCTTCTTTTAACTCCTCCTGTATATATGCTTCCAAATCCTCCTCAAGAACTTCAAGCCCATATTCGGCACACACTTTCTTTATTACATCAACATCTATAAGCTGATTTACAGTTGCCATAATACCTTGAAACATTAAGAACTTAACTATTTCGGCAGGAGTTTTACGGATTTTGACAGCAAGCTCACTTATCGTCATTGCCCTGTCAACAACGATTGATTTTACCTGCTCAATTTCTTCTTCTTTTTGCGCTTTTTTCTTATGATGCTGCGCTGCCGCCTTTTCTAAAGAAATTTGCTCCTGCTCCTCTTTTTTGGAGTTATAATCTTTAGTTTTCTTTTTATCGGCTGAACCCTTTTTCTTTGAAAAACCTTTATTCTCATAGATGTCCTGAGGAATAATATGCCGCTCTATCGGACGCTTCGGTCTGTCTTTTTTAAGCTTTTCAGAAGTATTTTCACCTTCTTTCTTCGTTTCGGACGGTCTTGCAGCATCTTCTTTATTCCTGCTAAATTTATTTTCCGCAGGTGATACAGGACGTTGAATAGGACGTCTATTACCCTGCTGAACAATCTCAACACGCTTTAGGGGAACTCGTTTTACTATTTCCAGTCTGTTTTTTTGTTCCTGTCTGACAACTTCAACCGCTTTTTTAGGAGGCTCCGGTGTTGTTTCTACGGGCTTTTCTGCTTCTGCCGCAACTTCCTGCTCAATGTCAGATTCTTTTTTCTTCGCCTTTTTAACAATAAATGCTTTCGGCTTTTTGCTCGGAAGCCTTGAACCACCCTCTATAAAATCTTTTAATTTTCTGACCTGTAAAGGAGTAACAACATTAGAATGTGACTTAACTGTAATAGATAATTGAGCAAACTTCTCAATTACCTCTTTACTTGTCAGACCAAGCTCTTTTGCTAATTCACTTACTCTAATATTCTCGTCCATCTAATAGTCCTTTCAAATCCTCAGAGGATTTTAGAGCTTTATTCAATCTGCTTTTTTTGAATGCCGACTCTATACATTTTTTATTATAACAAAGATATGCCGATCTACCAAATATTTTTAAACCGGTATTCACAACTACCTTCCCGTCAGCGGAATTTCTGGTAATTTTGATAAGCTCTTTTACATCTTTTATCTCGCCGCAGCCGACGCATTTTCTTTTTATCAATAAAACCTCTATTCTGTTGATTCTGCTAATTTCTCAAGTTTTAATTTCTGGTCGTATTCGACCAGTAAACGGATAAGCTCGTCTAAATCACCGTCGATAACAGTCCAGACATTAAGGTTGTGCCCGATTCTGTGGTCGGTCAAGCGCCCCTGCGGGAAATTGTATGTCCGTATACGCTCGCTCCTGTCGCCTGTTCCTACCTGTGAACGCCTCAAGTCTGTTATTTCTTTTGCCTGTTTTTGCACTTCAATATCGTACAACTTTGCTTTTAGAATTTCCAGCGCACGCTCTTTATTCTGAAGCTGCGAACGCTCCTCCGTACAGAAAATCATAATCCCCGTCGGCTTGTGGAAAACCCTCGCCGCAGTTTCGACTTTGTTAACATTCTGTCCGCCTGCACCGCCGGAACGGGCCGTTGTTATTTCAACATCACTCATATTAAGCTCTACATCAACATCATCTACCTGAGGCATTACTGCAACCGTTGCCGTTGATGTATGAACCCTTCCCTGTGATTCCGTAACAGGAACACGCTGAACTCTGTGTACACCCGATTCGTACTTTAATTGTGAATATACAGCATCACCCTTTACAGAAATAATTACTTCCGATACTCCGCCGGCTTCACAATCCGTTTTGCTGAGAATTTGGGTCTGCCAACCCTGTTTATCTGCATATCGCAGATACATTCTCATTAAATCACCCGCAAATATATTTGCCTCATCACCGCCCGCACTGCCTCTGATTTCAAGCATAATATCTTTGTCATCCATCGGGTCGCGCGGCAATAGTAAAATCTTCATCTTTTCTTCATATTCGGATATCTTTACCTCGTTTTCCTCCATTTCGGCTTTTAAAAACGATTTCATTTCCTCATCGGTTTCCGAATGTATCATTTCTTTTGCTTCTTCTATTGCATCTGTCGCTTTTTTCCAGTTATAATACAACTCCACCGTTTCTTCCATTGATTTACGCTGCTTTGATAAATCACGGAATTTATTATAATCCTGAATTACGGCAGGATCGGAAAGCGTCACCCCCAGCTCGTTATAACGCTTCTCAATCTGCAATATTTTATCAAGCATATCTTTCATTGCTATTTCCTCTCTGTTTTTATTATAACAAAAAAAAAATACATATAATACTGCATTGATATGAGATGACAGTTCGTCTAAATACAAGTTCACAGATTAAAATTCAGTAGTTTGTTTCGTTTTATTCTTAAATTTGGTAATATTATTCTGAAAAAGCAGATGAACTGTTCCGACAGGCCCGCTCCTTTGCTTGGCAATAATAATTTCAGCCTCACCCTTGTTTTTAGCAATTTCTGCGGCATCTTCTCCGTCTGTCTGACCTTTGCTTGCGTAATATTCACCTCTGTATATGAACATGACAATATCAGCATCCTGTTCGATTGAACCCGAATCTCTTAAATCCGAAAGCATCGGACGTTTGTCCGTTCTCTGTTCCGTTGCACGGGAAAGCTGCGATAATGCTATAACAGGTACATTTAATTCTTTTGCGAGTATTTTTAATCCTCTTGATATTTGTGAAATTTGCTGCGTTCTGTCGGTATCACGACCGCCGGATTCCATTAACTGCAAATAATCAATCACTATTAAACTCAAATTCTTATCAGCCATGGCAAGACGACGGCATTTCGCCCTCAAATCGGTTAAAGTACAACCACTTGTATCATCAATGTATATTGGTGCCTCTGATAACGCACTCATCGCCTGTGCAAGCTTTTCCCAGTCACTTGCCTGCATATTGCCCGAACGCAAACGCTGTGAATCAACTTCCGCCTCCGCACACATCAAACGCTGAACTAACTGCTCCTTTGACATCTCAAGCGAAAATATAGCAACCGTCTTTTTGTACCTTAGTGCAGCATTCTGCGCAATATTTAATGCAAATGCCGTTTTACCCATTGCAGGACGGGCTGCAAGGATTATTAAATCTGATTTCTGAAACCCGTTTGTTAAATCATCTAAATCATAAAAACCTGACTCTACACCGGTTCTCTCATCTCTGTGCTTGTACCTGTAATCTATTTTTTCATAAGTATCAAATACAAGTGTGTCAATCGGCACTAAATCGGAGGATGTTTTTTTTGATGATATATCAAAAATCAGCTTTTCTGCCTTTTCCAGCGATTCTTCGCTCGGAGCCAAATCGTAACCCGATGTTGTAATCTCGGAACCTGCATTTATTAAAGAACGCTTTATCGCTTTTTCTTCTATTATATTTGCATAATAGGCAACATTTGCCGTCTGAATACATTTAATACTCAAATCATTGATAAATGCTCTTCCGCCGATTAGTTCAAGTTTCTGGTTGATATTCAATGTATCGGATACCGATACGATATCAATAACTTCATTACTGTTTGTCAACTGAATTATAGCTTCGTATATATACCTGTGAGCAGGTTTGTAAAAATATTCGGGTTTCAATATCCCGATAACTTTGTCCAGACATCTCGGATTAACAAGTATAGCACCCAGCACTGCTTCTTCTGCTTCTGTATTTTGCGGCATTAATTGTGATAATTCTGCCGGTTTGTTTTTGATAGTTGTTCCTGCCAAAATTTTTCCCTCAATAGTTCTTTATTACAGTTTAGCATAATGGTTTTAAATTTCACACCCGAACTAAACACACCGTTACAAAAGGTGCAGCAGATACTGCGTAGTTGGCGTTACGGCAGAGCGTGTAAAACACTATGCGTTTTACACGCTCTGCCGCATGTCAATTTTGGAATTTTTCCGCACCCTCCATTTCAAATTTTAACCGTTTTAAAATAAAGTACAGAACAATCGTCAAAATACTGCATAAAAGCATCGAAGAACAACCGATAGCCGCCCAACAACCGAATAAATACATTTCCTTGTATAATCCCCAGTATGTTCCCAAAGAAATACTGATTATTAAATATGCAATGACATTTGCTATCATTACAAAAGCCGTCTTTTTTAACCCTTTATATATCCCTGCAAGAGCGGATTGCAGCCCGTCTGTCATCTGGAATGCCGCAACAAGAACCATTACCGGAACAATTAATCCTATAAGATTTTCATCTGACGTAAATACCGCCGCAAGTTGGCGGGGAAACATGAATAAAATAAATGCCGCAAATGTCATAAAAGACATAGTTACTCCAATACCGTTTTTTATGTATTTAACCAGTTCGGAATAATTTTGCGCACCGTTTGCATATCCGATTTTAACCGCCAGAGCATTTGATATCCCCATAGGTATCATAAACATTGTACTGCTTACAACAAGAATAATATTATGTGCTGCGGCATACTCACCGGAAACTCGTCCGAGAATAATCGCAATATAATTAAAAGCCAGAAATTCAATCATAACGGCAGCAGATATCGGTAAACCTATTTTAAAAATCTGTTTGTAATAACCGAAATCACTAAAATCTTTAAATTTAAACTTCCACAAACAAAATCCAAGCAGGATGAGTGCAATAACCGTTCTGACAATCGTAGTGGCAAGTGCTATTCCCGCAACACCCATCGACGGGAATCCGTATAAACCAAATACAAAAATAAAATTCAAAACCAAATTCAAAATCGAAGATAAAATCATTAACAGGTTTGGCAAAAATACTATTTCATAAGATTGCAAAAACTCCTTTAAAGCAACATTTAATTCTATCCCGAAAACAGAAAACGCAAGGATAAAAGTAAAAGTCTGAACATCTTTGAGCAGCTGCTGTTCATATCCGATATATCCGAGAAGAGGGATATAAGCGAGCGTAACAAGCATAAGAATAAATGCCATAAACAGAGCAAACTTGACCGTAGGGAAAAAATATTTCTTTGTACCGATTTTAGCCCCCCTAAAATTGGATAGCAACGGTGAGATACTAACAGTTAAACCGATACCGAACATCATAACGGTAGCATGGATAGAAGTTGCAATACTGATTGCCGCCAACCCTTCCGTCGAATATCTTCCGCCCACAAAACAATCAATAATCCCCAATAAAGTCATTCCAAGATTACCCATGATTATGGGAAGTGCTAAATGAAATAATTCCGATATATATTTTTTCTCAAATATTTTCATAATTTATTTATCAATAAACATACAATCGCCGTAACTGTAAAAACGATATTTGTTTTCAATTGCCGAGTGATAAGCCTTAAAAATACATTCTTTACCCGCAAGTGCCGATACAAGCATTAATAAAGTCGATTTTGGCAGGTGAAAATTAGTGATAAGTTTATCTATAACTTTAAATTCATAAGGCGGATAGATAAACAGAGCCGATGAAGATGAACATTCTTTGATTTCTCCAAATTCTTTATAAGCTGTTTCAAGCGTTCTAACAGTTGTCGTGCCGACTGCAATAATTTTTTTACCGTTTTGTTTAGCACTATTAATAATTTCGGCAGTCCGTGCCGGTATTTGATATTCCTCGGTATCCATTTTGTGTTCAAGTATGTTCTCGCATTTAACGGGCCTAAATGTTCCGAGTCCGACATTGAGCGTTACAAACCCGATTTCCACACCTTTAGCTTTCAATTTTTCAAGTATTTCAGGTGTAAAATGTAACCCTGCCGTAGGTGCTGCCACTGAACCTTCGTTTTCTGCATAAACAGTTTGATATCTTTCATAATCAAGTTTTTTTAACTCATCAGATGTCATTTTTCGTTCAATATAAGGCGGAAGAGGAACATTACCGACCTCAGATAAAACTCCGTATATATCTCCCTCATAATTGAGCTGTACAAGCCACTTCCCATCATCTTCCAACGGTTTGAGAACCTTTACACTTAATCTATCCGAAACGATAATCACAACTCCAGGTCTAACACGCTTTGACGGTTTGATAAGAACTTCCCAACATCTGCTTTCAATCTGTTTGAGCAGAAAAATCTCAATCCTCGCCCCCGTATCCTTATAACCGTATAACCTTGCAGGAATTACTTTTGTATTGTTTAAAATTAAAACACAATCATCATTAATATAATCAACAATATCATAGAAATGTTTATGCTCAATCGCAGCGTTTCCTGAATGAACAACCATCATTCTGGAAAAATCACGTTTTTGCGCCGGGGTTTGTGCAATCAATGTTTCAGGAAGTTCATAATCAAACTCTGACAATAGCATTTTACTATTCCTTTGCCTTTATTTGCCTGGCATCAGCAATTTCTTCATCAGTCACTTTTGCTTTTTTTGCCGCAAACTCTACATCAAGTTTTTTGTTGATTAATATCGTTTGAATAATTTGAACAATATTACTTGAGATGAGATACAACAAAACACCAGCAGGAATAGGGATAAGGATGAACGTACCACAGAGCATAACCGGCATGAACATATTCATGGATTTTTGCATTGCAGCCTGAGAAGGGTCAAGTTCCTGACCTTTATTCATAGCCATCATTGCTTTTTGAGTAAATACCATTGTCAAACCGAAAAGTATAATCAAAACAAGCACATCAAAGTGGAACTGTGACTGAACAAGCTTAGTCGGCACGGTCGCAGTCAGGAGATAGCCTTTTCTTTCAAAAGTAATCATTTCAGTTTCTTTGGTCATAATATTAGTGACTTCTACATCAGCTTTTTCAATCTTGTCGAACTGGCTGAACTTCAAATCTTTAAGACTGTCAATACTCATTTTTAAATCCATAGGCTGTCCGGGATTTAAAGCCCCCTGAACTGAAACCGCATCATTCGGTTTATCAATCTTAACATCTTTAAGTGTTTCATTTTTCAAATATACAACGGCAGTTTTACCTGTCATAAATTTTGCCGTATTTGAAACCCCCATAACACCGTCTTTTGAGATACCGGCATTTGTTCTGAGAGTTGAATCAAGGCTGCTAACAAATAAAAACGGAGCATTCCCCGCCATTTGAATAAATTGAGGACTCATCAAAGATGAATACAATAAAATAAAAATCGGCATTTGTATTAACAACGGGAAACAACCGGACATAGGATTGAAATTATGTTCTTTATAAAACTCCATCATTTTACGCTGCATAGTTTGCGGATCGTTTTTATAGCGTTCCTGAATAGCTTTCATTCTTGGCTGCAGTGATTGCATTTGTTTCATAGAGCGTTGTTGCGAAAGGCTCAATGGCCACATTGCCATTCTGACTATCACGGTCAGGACAATAATTCCCAAACCATAGCTGCCTGCTATATCTGATAATACTTTCAAAACTTGTATAGTTAACCCGACGAAATCCATATCTCTTCCTTAACTTTCCTGTCAAATCTGTTTTATCAACACGCCGGAGAATAAAAAAACGATACCGGCATACAAAGATAAGATAACTTAAAAGTGTTATCAAGTCAAATACACATCAATGCTATAGTTTTGTAAAAACATTCTTTATCTTCTCCTTTTGTAGATGGCGGGGAAGAACCGTCAGAATAGGGCAGCGGAGGCATCGCAGGAGAGGGTATGAGCCAATTTTCCATCTCACGTCGGGGAGAGGAGCGAGCAGAATGTACTCTGCTGAACAAAACAATCCGGTGAATTGTTTTGTGAGAAGAGGCTTCGCGTTGGCAAAGAGTTGCAGGCACATTTATTGCGAGCAAAGTGAAAGAGCAAGGGTGAGGAGATTTTCCTTCCCCAAACGGGGGAGGGGAAGAGAGTGTAGCGGGTGCTGCTGTGCTGCATAGTCCAACAGACCATGTAAATTGTTACACAATTTATACCCGCTGCCGCTCGCAGGATTGGAGTGCAATCACCTCATCCGGGGGTAAATGGATTATGTTCCGGAGTTTGCATGGCGAACACCTCATCTGCTGCTGCATGTCAATTTTGGGATTTTTCCGCATACTAATATAAAAAAAAACGTGATAAAGGCTTTACAAAAAAATATTTTCTGATACTATATAAATATGGGTTCCTCTATTATAGTGTCCGTTGCGGGCAGTGAGTGAGGGATCGGGCTATACCGGTTGTACAGACTGTATTGGTCGTGCAGGGTTGGTGCAGAGTACAATTAAATAGACTGATAATATTCCTCAGTAGCTCCGGTGAAGCGTAAGCGGAACGGGGTTAAGATATGTGGAGCAATTGCTCCGCCATTGAGGAGAGTACAATTTAATAGACTGATAATATTCCTCAGTAGCTCAATGGTGGAGCAACCGGCTGTTAACCGGTAGGTTGTTGGTTCGAGCCCAACCTGGGGAGTTTTTTCTGTATTCTGGGCTATTTTTAGGGTCAATTCCAATATTATCAACCTTTTTGTATTTGTATGTCCGTTTTGATTATGGCGGGTAGTTGTATTATTTGGGAAAGTTGGCTATATATCGGGGTTTGAGGGGTCGGAAATAATCAAACTAAGTGTCAAACAAAACGGTCAAAACGGTCTTTTGATGGTCTGACAGCTAGTTGTATTATTTCGGCAAGGACAGTTTTGAAATTACATCTACCAAAATTTTTAGTGGTGATATAAATTGAATAATTTTATCCATATATTAAATCCTTTATTTTGTAAGCTCCTGATACATCTGCATTAAGCGGGCGACCGTTTCGGATTCGGTGAGCCAGCGGAGTTTGCCAGTTGTATCGTCTTTTATATGGAAGCCGTAGGCTTCCATTACTGCTTTATCGTTTTCTTGATGTGCTTTTCTTAATTCCGGCGGCATGGTTAAATCATCATACAAATCAGCAAGCGAACAATCAGGATACAGGGCTCTTGCGTCCAAAATCCCCTGTGCCGTTTTTTCAATTTTTGCTTTCTGCTCATCTGTCGGATTGCACCACGGGAAATTATTATATACAATATCTTTTGAATATCTGTAGTCACTCTTTAATCTGCCGCAAACTGTTCTTGTCCAAGCCATGTGAACATTTGATGTTAGTATACCGAAATGGTAAAGGGTGGCGTCTGGAATAATCAATACAAGATTTGTTGCAATTATATCAGGTGTCATAAAACCAATTGGTACATATCGCCTACGTTCTGAAGATACACTTGGTACAATAAGGTAATTTGTATTTGGTTGTCTTATATCCGTAAATAAATACGGAATGTTTGCTTTTACTCTTGTTTGCGAACTTGTACTGTTCTCTCTCATTTCTTTAATATTTTGAAAACGTACCCTGATTTCCGGTATGTCCCTATATATTTTAGGCTCTGAATTTATAAACCATAAACAGTACCTTTCTTTATTATTAATATATTCATCGGCACCCAAGCAAAGATGTATATAGGAATTTAGAACGGGATATTTTGAAACTAACTTATTTTTTTCTTCGGCAGTTAAAAGTAAATTTCCTGCATCAGTCGGTTGGCTGCCTTTACACATTGTTGGTACACTGCACAGCGGTTTTGCAGTTGATTTAATTATAACATTTGGAGCATTTATCAAATATGCATTTATATTTTGTACTATTTGTTTTCGTTCATTGCTATATAAAATTTTATATTTAATATTTTTGTTATAAGTAAAACCTATAATAACACAATGAACATGTGCCTTTAAACTTGCCTCGCTATCCCACCTAAATGTTTGATGAGCAAAGCATATATTCAATCCTTTATTAAATAATGGTTCCCAAAGAATAAAAACTTGCTCTCCTTGCGTAATTGAGTTAGTAGAAACAAATGCAGAAACAATATTTGTATTAATTATAAATTCTGAGCATTTCTTATACCATGCAGAAACATAATCAAGTTTACCGCGTTTATTGCAATCGTAAAAAATCGTATCCATATCTTTACGCTGAGAAGCGGACATATAATTTGTTCCCACAAACGGCGGATTGCCCATGATGTAGTTCAATTTGTCTTTAGGTATGACATCTTCCCAGTTTATTCTAAGTGCATTGCCTTCAACAATATTTGCGTATGTTTTTAACGGTAAAAAGTCCAAATCCATGTGCACAATATCTTCCGTCTTTTTCATCATTTGAGATTCCGCTATCCATAGCGCGGTTTTGGCAACCGTTACCGCAAAATCATTAATCTCTATTCCGTAAAATTGACTTATAGAAACTTTTATAGGGTTTGCGACCAATCCCATTGTGATCTGACCTTTTGAAAGTTCAAACAGAATTTCATTTTCCAGTTTGCGGAGTGAAATATATGTTTCAGTCAAAAAGTTTCCGCTTCCGCAAGCAGGGTCTAAAAATGTCAAACTTGCTAATTTGTCTTGAAAAGATTTTAATTTTTTTGTTTTTGAGGACGGATTCGTTTCGCTTTTTATTACTCCATATTCCTCATTTAATTCATCCATAAAAAGAGGATCAATAACTTTATGAATATTTTCTATTGAAGTGTAGTGCATTCCGCCTTTTCGACGTGTTTGGGGGTTCAGGGTGCTTTCAAAAACCGCCCCGAATATAGTCGGGCTGATTTCTGACCAGTCAAAATTTGCACTCGCTTTCTCTAATAATAAATCTCTGATTTCATCAGTGAATTGCGGAATTTCAATATTATTTTGAGCAAACAAACCGCCGTTTACATAAGGAAAAGCTTTTAAAGCTTCTTCCATATAAGGGTCACGGTCATCGGGCTTTGTATTTAATACATCAAAAAGTTCAATCAGTGCTTTTCTTATTCTGGATGTTTCAAATTTTTTAAGATAATCCAGAAACATATCGTGTCTGCCGAAAATTCCCGCATCTTCGGCGTACAAACAAAATACAAGTCTTACGCACAAAATATTCAGGCTTTTTAAGGTTTCTTCGTTGTTTTTATCTATGTATTGCTTTAAAAAAGCGTCGTATAAAAGTCCGACAATTTCTCCGGCTTTTATAGAAATTTCCATTTCTTTTCTCAAGTGTTCGTTTCCTGTATCAACAAGAAATGAAAGTCTGTAATACTCTTTTTCCAAATCCTTAAGCAAAATCTCCTGCGGTTCGCCGTTAGGTCGTTCCATATCGTAAACACAGAATTTCCGGAAGTTACAGGTAACAACCCAACGGGGATGCTCGGAAAGCGGAAGTTCTGTTATATATCTTTTTGCCTGCTGAAACGGATTTAATAAACTCCCGTCGGATTGCTTGATTGCTTTATATAAGTCTTTATCCGAGCTTTTTTGTTCAATCAAGACTTTTGTGGCCGGAATTCTCGCGTCAATAAAACTTGTATGGTCAAGATGAACCTGATCTTCAAAAGAGATAAATTGCTCCGGGTTTTCAACCCCCAGAACCTCTCTTAAAAGCTGCAGCCAGAACTTTTGGCTCTCGCCTTTTTCATAACCTCTTCCTGTCCAATCTTCAACAAACTTTTTTGCCGCTATTCTTTGTTTTTGGTCGGTCATATTACTCCGCATACTCTTTATAATTAAATATTTAAACTATACATCGCTATTGACAAACTGTACACCAAACTTTGTCCTGAACAGATATTTAACGGTTTCACCCTGAACCTCGTGCATCATGGTATTATATAGGTCATAAGCTTCTTTTTTGTATTCGATAAGCGGGTCTTTCTGACCGTAAGCTCTCAGACCTATGCCGTCTTTTAACATATCAATATTATGCAGGTGGTCAATCCATTTGTTGTCAACAACCCTTAGTAATATATCTCTTTCAAGCGATCGCATAACGTTGTCATCCGAGTATAATTCCTGAGGGGTATAATCAGTGTTATACTGTGACATTATATCGTTATAGAACGTTATAATCTCTGTTTCATGATCACGGTAAGCATTATTCATAGCCTCTCTGAGTTTGTCATACATTTCGGAATAACGCATTTCCTTAATGTCGGCAGGTTTAATGTAATCCAGCTGAGGTACTACCGAATGCAGCTCCCTGACCAGTGACTCTATATCCGCTGCAATATATTCTTCAGGACTCATCTCAGGGGAAATGTAGCTTTTAAGCAATCTGTCAAGCTCTCTGTCCATCATAAACAGCAAATCTTCCGATAGATTACACTGATTAAGCACACGTTTACGCTGTGCGTAGAACTTTTCTCTCTGAACATTCATTACATCATCATATTCAAGCACACTTTTACGTATATCAAAATGATATGTCTCGACTTTTCTCTGTGCTGATTGAATCTGTCTTGAAATAAGCGGTGATTCAATAGCCATATCTTCTTCAACATTGAGCATATTCATGATATTCATAAGTTTATCCCCGCCGAATATTCTCATAAGGTTATCTTCAAGCGACAGGAAAAATCTGGTAGAACCGGGGTCGCCCTGACGTGCGGCACGACCTCTCAACTGGTTATCAATACGTCTTGACTCATGGCGTTCTGTGCCGATTACGTGCAAACCGCCTGCTGCCACTACTTTTTCGTGTTCTGCTTTTGTTATCTCACGGGCTTTTGCAAGTGCATCGTTCTTCTTTGTTTCATAATCAGGTGTAGTTTCAGGATTATAACCTTTTTGTTCAAGCATATCTTTTGCAAGATATTCCGCATTACCGCCAAGAAGAATATCCGTGCCGCGTCCTGCCATATTTGTCGCTATGGTTACCGCACCGTATCTGCCCGCCTGTGCGATTATATACGCCTCTTTTTCGTGATATTTTGCATTTAATACGTTGTGTTCAACTTTACGCTTTTTGAGCAGTTTAGATAAATATTCTGATTTTTCTATACTTATCGTGCCGACAAGAACCGGTCTGCCTTGCTTATTCTGCTCTATAATATCCTCAACAACCGCATTGAATTTTGCCTGCTCAGTTTTATAAATGACATCAGGGTGATTAATTCTGATATCTTTTTTGTTTGTAGGTATAACCGTTACGTCCAGGTTATAAATCTTACCGAATTCTGCTTCTTCGGTCATAGCTGTACCCGTCATTCCGGACAGTTTCGGATAAAGTCTGAACAAGTTCTGGAATGTAATACTTGCAAGAGTTTGTGTTTCATCTTGAATTTTGACATGCTCTTTAGCTTCGACAGCTTGATGAAGTCCGTCAGACCAGCGCCTGCCCTCCATTAAACGTCCTGTAAACTCATCTACAATCATTACTTCACCGTTTTTGACAACATAATCCGTGTCTTTTATGAATAATTCTTTTGCCTTTAATGCCTGCAAAAGATGGTGTGCAAACTGATTTGAAATATCAAACAGGTCTTTACAGCCGATGAGCTTTTCAGCGTTGGCAATCCCTTCTTCCGTAAGGATAACGTTTTTGTTCTTTTCATCAACTTCATAATCAACATCTTTTTTGAGTTTAGGTGAGATTTTTGCCATAAGCTTATAAGTATCGGCTGATTTTTCAAGTTTGCCGCTTATAATAAGAGGTGTTCTGGCCTCATCAATCAAAATGCTGTCGACTTCATCAATAATAGCATAGTTGTAAGGTCTTTGTACGAGCATTTCATTACTTGTTGCCATATTATCTCTCAGGTAATCAAACCCGAACTCGTTATTTGTACCATAAGTGATATCACACAGGTAGGCACTTCTCTTGTCGTCATATTCACTTTCACCTCTGCTCTCTGCAAGAATAACTCCGACGCTCAGACCTAAAAATTTATAAATACGCCCCATCCACTCACTGTCACGCTTCGCAAGGTAATCGTTGACTGTAATAATGTGAACACCTTTTCCCGTAAGTGCGTTCAGATAAGCCGGCAAAGTTGCAACAAGAGTTTTACCCTCGCCGGTTCTCATCTCGGCTATTTGACCGTTATGAAGAAAATATCCGCCCATCAGCTGAACATCAAAATGACGCATGTTCAATACACGTTTCGCTGCTTCCCGAACAACCGCAAATGCCTCCGGCAGAATGGCATCCAGTGCCGCTTTTTCGAGTTTTCTGTCCTCTCTGAAATCGCTTGAGGTTTCACGTTTCGATAGTATGTCTCTAAACTCCTGCGTCTTTGCTTTTAACTCATCATCAGTGAGTGCAGCATATTCCGGCTCTAAACGGTTAATGTATTCTATTATCCCGGAAATACTCTTTATCTTTTGCTCGTTTGAGCCGCCTAACCATTTTATCAACAAATCTAACATATTTTTTTTAATCCCCTATTATGACTTAATAATAACATGAAAATAACGCATAAAAAAATAAGCGTACGGGATAATGTTTTATACCGGCAGGCTGATACAAAATTCCGTGTATTCTCCGGCTTTACTTGAAACCGTCAATTTGCCGCCGTGAGCCTGTACTATTTTTTGAGATAAATATAACCCCAGACCCGTACCTATCTTACGGAATTTCCGGCTCGCAGAGAAATAACGGTTGAATATCTTATCAATATCGTCTTTTTCTATACCTTTTCCGTAATCTTTTACCGTTATCAGAATATTATCCCATTTTCGTTTGACTATAAGCTCTATATCCGTATTTGATGAACCGTATGATATGGCATTGTTGACCAAATTCTTCAATACACGCTTGAATTGCAGATAATCTACCTCTATCTTAAAATCCGAACGCAGACGAACCACAAGATTATTATTCGTCTTTAGTGCTATTGCCCGCATTTCATCAACTATTTCATCTAAAAACCCCTTGATTGATACCGGCTCAATATTTAATTCAATTTCGCCCTCTTTAATCTTATATGTATCAAGTACAATCTGAACTAAATCCAGCAATTCTTTGTTGGAGGATTGCATAGTATTCAGTGCCTCTTTTTGTTTTTCATTTAATTTTCCAAATTTTTCACTCAGAAAAAATTCAAGCATATTTGCCTCTGCTATTATCGGAACTTTTAAATCATGTGTTAATGTTGCTACAAAATCCTCTTTTAATGATTCTATTTCTTTCTGATTTGTATAGTTATTCACAACAACCATATATTTATCGTGATGTTCTTTTGCTTCAATTTTTTTAATACTTGCTTTAAAATACAGATCTTTATTACCCTTTAAAAATACTTCATCATCATTTA
Organism: Candidatus Gastranaerophilales bacterium; assembly: GCA_021205645.1. GTDB lineage: Bacteria > Cyanobacteriota > Vampirovibrionia > Gastranaerophilales > Gastranaerophilaceae > UBA2883. The sequence continues at coordinate 17,889 of JAJPXE010000096.1, forward strand.
ATTCAATCAAATTTTTACCATCGGGGACTTTAATAAATTCAAACACGTTAGTGCCGATTATAACGGGCAGTTTCAGCCATTCAAGAATTTTTTTACTGGCATTGATTATTTTATAATTTTCATCAAGTACCAGTATTCCGTCAGATAACGAGTTAATCAGAGCTTCAAGGAATTTATTTTGTTTGGTTAATTCTGCCTGATATTCAACAATCATATTTTCTCTGTCATTGAGTGTTTCAATCATGCGGTTAATACTTTCGGAGAGATTTTTTGCATCTTCGGGAGAATTTGTATCGACTCTGGCAGACAGGTTCCCGTACCGGACAGAGTTAACACTGTTCATAACATCTGTGAGGAAATTCGTTATCTTATTGAAACGTACACGCATTGTACGATTTTGACGGAACTGTAATATGACCGCCGGTATGAATAACAGAATTAAAACGATATATAAAAGTTTGATATTCATAACTCAGATATGTTTTTCGACATTAGAAATAATAGTTGATTTAGGAATAAGTCCTGCCATTCTTTCGACGGGTTCGCCGTTTTTGAATATTAACAGACTCGGCAGACCGCTTACAGAATACTGTTTTAAAAGTTCTCTGTTTTCATCGGCATCAATTTTGACTATTTTGGCTTTTGTATCAAGAATGGTTTCTATCTCATCAAGAACCGGCGAGAGTTTTCTGCACGGTCCGCACCATTTTGCCCCAAAATCAACCACAACGGGAACATCTGATTTTAATACTTCCGCTTCAAATGTTTCTTCCGTCACATCTATTGCCATATTCATCTCCTTTTTACAGATTTTTACTGCATTTATAATAGCATATATATTTTTTTTATGCTATTATTCATTTGGAGAGTAAAGTTATGCCAAGAAAAAAAATTATTGAAATTGTGCTGGATACCGAGACAACCGGATTAGATTATACAAAAGAAAAGATAATAGAATTTGCAGCAATAAGACTTGAAAACGGTAAAATCAAAGAGTCATTTTCAACGCTTATAAACCCCGAACAGCACATAAGAAAATCCAGCATGGCAATACACGGAATAACTCCGGAAATGGTTGCGGATGCTCCGAAAGAGGGTGAAATATTACCTCAGATAAGAGATTTTATCGGTGAATATCCGATTGTCGCCCACAATGCTATTTTTGACCATTCGTTTTTGAATGAGGCATATAAAAGAGTGTTCAAGAAAAAATTTGAGAATGAAAAAATAGACTCGCAAATGATGTTTAAAGAGATATGTCCTGATTTAGAGTCACACGGACTTATTGCACTGACTGAAAAGTTCAATGTTCCTATGGAGCATCATCACAGAGCTATGGACGATACAATGGGGCTTGCACTGGCGTATCCGAAATTAAAAAAGATGTATCTTCAAAAATACGATTGGCAGGTAAAACAGCTTGATAATATTGACTATCTTTTTGAGAGGTTTTTAAGAATACAGCAGAGTGTAACGACAATGCAGGCAGAATTACAGGATTTAAAATCAATATTCAAGCTTTATTTTGAACTGGGGGGAGAACCGATTACTGCCGAAAGCGGTGATACTATGGTTTATCAGTCAAAGCGTTCGTTCGGGTATAAACTATCTGATATCAAAAATGTCCTTGAAGAACTCGGTGCATTCGAAAAAGCAGTCAAGGTTAATAACGGATTTATTGACAGATTATGCAACGGATTGAGCCTGTCGGATGAAAACCGGAAAATATTGAGAAATGCAAGAAAAACACTTTCGGAAACCAGAAATCTGCAAATTCTCAAACCGAATAAATAATTTTTTTTAATTCTGAGAGGTTTTGTATGAAAAAACAGGTTATTGCATACGTCCATTTTCACTGGGACAGAGAATGGTACAGAGAGTTCGAAATATTCAGAATGCGGCTATTGAGGGCATTTGACAATGTACTTGATATGCTTCAAACAAATTTGCTGCCGTCTTTTTATTTTGACGGTCAGACTTCTGCTCTGTGTGATTATCTTGAGATAAGACCATCTAAAAAAGAGCTGATAAAAGAGCTGACTAAGCAAAAACGGCTGTTTATCGGTCCTTTTTACTGCCTTATTGATGAGTTTTTGACTGATGAAAATGTTTTCAGAAAAAACCTTGAAATAGGTATGGAGATATCAAAAAAGTTTGGCTGTGAAGATTTTACCGGATATTTTGCGGATACTTTCGGACACAGCCAATCAACAATTCCGATATTAAACGAATTTGGAATAGATAAGGCTGTCGTTTGGAGAGGATGCGGAGATATTCCTGCCGAATTTTGTTGGGAATACAATAATATTAAGGTCAATACGGTTAATCTTGTGAGAGGCTATTTTAACGATGTTTTTTCGACCCCGTTTGATATGACAAAAAAAGCTGAAATCCTCAAAAACAACCTTGACAAAATAGCGGAAAAATCGGGCGATATTCTGCTTTTGCCTATCGGCGCCGACCACCTTGGAGTGGAGAGAAACATTAAGGAACAGATTCAGCAGGTCAATATGCTGCTTGATGATTATGAAATTAAAATCGGTACTCTGTTTGATTATTTTAATGCCGTTAAATCTCGATTTAATGAGTTTAAAATAGAAAATGAATTAAGAGATAATTCAAAAACATTTATATTAGAAGGCAGTTATTCTTCACGGTCAGATATAAAAAAATATAATATTGAAACCGCCCGCAAACTTGATTTAGCGGACAGATTTCAAAAATATTACGGGGGGCAATATAATAATCTGATAGAATACGCCTATAAACTCTTAATCCAAAATCAGGCACACGACAGTATTTGCGGCTGTTCAACAGATGATGTTCATTCGGAATGTATCACAAGGTATAAGAAAATACTTCAAATCTCGGAAAATATCATTGATGAGATTAGTTTTCAAAACAAGTCAGCACAAAATAAAATCCTTAACCTATCAGATAAGCCGTATTCCGGGGTTTTAGAATTTAAGACATCAAAGAAGCTGCCCTATCAGGTTATAAAAATTGAGAGCGGTTTTGAAAGAGATTTGCTTGCAGATACGCAGAGGATACCTGTTACGGAAGATTATACGGATATATATACATATTGCACTTCTGTCAAAAACATTCCGTCCGGCATGTCGGAATTTAAGCCTTGCAAAGATGAAACGGATGTCTTTATAACGGATAAATGTATCGGGAACTCAAAAATATTTTTATCAATTAAAGATGATAGGATTTTTATCGGCGATAAAGAGTTAAAATTCATTGATTATACGGATAACGGTGACAGCTATAATTGCGGTTTATCAGCGGACGACACCGGCAGAGCCGGCAGATTGTTAAGCTCAAAAGTGTTATGCAAAGGTCAAACCCGCTCGATATTATGGCTTGAAGCGGATTTAGGCGATATCCTGAACATTGAAGTCAGTCTTGATAAAAATTCTGCTCATCTTGACTTTAAGATTGAATGGGAAAATACTAAGAAAAATCATTTTTTACAGTTAACGGTGGATACAAAATCTCCCGTAGAAAGAACATACTCCGAGGATATGTCAAACATAACAGTGCGTGATTTTGACAGCAGTTATGATATCAGGAAGAATTTACCGGACAGAGGCGGGATAGAGGTAAAGAGTAATAGTGCTCCGATGCACAGAGGAGTGTATACGAACGGTATCGGATTTGTCACAACAGGTATAAACCGGTATGAAGTGTTCCTAAATGAAATACGGATACCCCTGCTAAGAGCGACCGGCATGATATCAAACCCTGATAATACAACGAGAACGACTCCGGCAGGTCCGCCGATAAGGGTAGAGGATTTGCAGCAAATCGGCAGAAATAGCGTAAAATTCAGCATTTTTACAGGCACGGAAAACGATTTAAAACCGGTCATTGATAGTATATTTCATTACTGTGTGATTGTATAGTTATTGCAGGAGCATAGCTTCCTTTTCAAAGTCTGTCGGTCGTGCATACTTAAAAGTTTTGAATCATTTTTGTACAACTGTCTATAATAAAAATGTAATAATGGGTGTGGGGAGTGTGAGGTAAGGACTGATGATTTGCTGTCACAGACAACTGTATCACGGTACAGGGTCGTATCCGCCGGCATTCAACGGGTGACAACGCACTATACGCCTTATACCTAACCATATACCTTTTATTACACCATACTTGATTATCGCTTCCTTCGCATACTGAGAACACGTCGGATAAAAACGACATCTGGACGGTGTTAACGACGATATACGCTGATAAATATTTATTAAAAACAAAAACATTTTTTTCATAATCATTTGATTTTATTATAACTCATTTAACGCTTCAATCGTACAATCCCTCGCAATGTCAGTAACATATCGCATATCATCTTCACAGATTATTAACGGCGGATTGAAATATATCACATCACCCAGCGGACGCAGCAGCACACCGCGTTTTAATGCTTTTTTATATATTTGATAGCCTAAACGCAAGGCAGGATTGAAACTTTCTTTTGTATCCCTGTCTTTGACAATCTCTATCGCATTGATTAACCCGATATGACGAACCTCTCCAACATTCAATATATCTAAAAACTTCTTTTCTATCATGTTATTGAAAAATCCGCTCCGGGCATAAGCATTTTCGATTATGTTTTCATCTTTCAAAATGTTCAATACCTCAACAGCAGCAGAACAACCGAGAGGATTACCCGCATATGTATGAGAGTGCATAAATGCTTTCCCCGATAAATAATCAGCATAGAATGCATCATATATTTCCTGTGTCGTGACACAAAGCGACATCGGCATGTATCCGCCCGTTAACCCTTTTGATAAACACATTATATCAGGAGAAACTCCGCTCCAATCAAAAGCAAACATTTTACCCGTCCGCCCGTAACCGGTTGCTATCTCGTCCGCTATCAAATGAACATTGTACTTATTACATAACTCTCTTAATTTAGTAAGATATAAAGGCGGATAAACTTTCATGCCTGCTGACCCTTGTAATAACGGCTCAACAAGCATTGCACAGGTTTCATTACCGTATTGCTCAAATGTCTTTTCGGCTTTTTCAAAACATTCACACCGGCAATTATCTCTTGTTTTGCCGTACGGACACCTGTAACAGTCAGGTCCTGATACCCGCACTACATCCATTAGTATCGGTTTGTATATTGCCGAATATAAATCACACGCACCTGCTGATAATGCTCCGATTGTTTCACCATGATAAGCATCGCTTAACGCCATAAATCTTGTTTTGTGAGTATTTCCTATTTGCTGATGATATTGAAAACTCATCTTCATTGACATTTCTATTGCTGCTGAACCGTTATCAGCAAAATTGAACTTGCATAACCCTTTCGGCAAAACTTCCGCTAATTTTTGACAGAGTACTATTGCAGGCTTGTGTGTAAAATTGGCAAATATAACATGCTCCAGTGTGTCTAATTGATGTTTTATTGCAGAATTTATTCCCGGATTACAATGCCCCAGCAAATTGCACCACCACGAACTTACAACATCTTTATAACAATTACCGTCGATATCATATAAATTTATCCCCTCAGCACGCTCAACAACAATCGGAGGCAGCTCCTCGTAATCTTTCATCTGTGAGCAAGGATGCCAGATGTATTTCAAATCCTCTTTCTGCCACTTATTCATACAATCAATCCTCTTTGAATAAACTTTCCAACAATTCTTTTTCTATGTCCAATTCCTCACAGTTTCGGGCTGCCGTTGCAATAACATTTATATCTGTCATTTTTTCTGTCATATATAAATTATCTCTGTGCATGAAATTACTTCTGTCAAAATTATTCAATATAATTCCTTTAACGGTTATTCCGCACAGCCGTGCAAATTCTGTTGTTGTTACAACGGAATTAATAGTTCCCAGTCCGCCGTCTGCAACGATAATAATATCCATGTCCATACACTTGATTAAATCCGATAACAAAAATATATCGCTTTTCTGACTAGCATCGCACAGAGGGCATGTAATTCCTCCCGCACCTTCTAATATCATATAATCGTAACTTTTTTTCAGGTTGTTATAATCCTCAATAATCTTATATTTTGAGATTTTGACACCTGAGCGTTTTGCTGCAAGATGAGGAGAAACCGCCTCCTTAAAACAATAAGATAGGCATCTCATAGGCTCAATATCGAGTTTTGCCATGCCCGTCACGAATTTGCAATCTCCGGGGACTAAACTGCCGTCAATATTTTCTTCAGCACCGCTCAAAACAGGCTTGAAATACCCGCAATTAAACCCGTATTCTCTCATCTTTTTGACAAGTAATCCTGAAATATATGTTTTCCCTATATCAGTTCCGGTCGCCGTTATAAACAAACTCTTTACCATAATACTTCCCCCTGAATAATTATAACACTTAAAAGTTTATTACTATAAGAGGGTGCAGAAAAATCCCCAAAATGACAAGTTTGGGAGATTTTTCAAACCTGACCTTAAGTGTGTAAAAGCAAGGTCGGGTACGGGATAGTACACAACCTTGCTTGAAACCGTACCCCAGAGTTTGCAGGAAAAATTTTAATTTTTCCGCAAACTCATAATGACAGATTATTATCTAAATAAACAAAAAAGAGAGCCGGTCGCCATGACCGACTCTCCATTAACACTTATTAAATCAAAAGATTATTTGTTTTCAAAAGTAACTTTCAAAACTTCTTTTGGATTTAAGCTTGAGTTGTTAGAATATTTTGGTGCGAATAAATATCTGACTTCGTCAACAAATTCATAACATACGCCGAATACACCGCTGACAACGTTTTCAGCAGAATACCAGATATATTTGCCGACAGTTATGAAAGAACTTCCAACATTTTTAAGTCCTGCTTTAGGCTGTAAGCATAAAGTATCACAGAAAGCGTTAGACCAGTTGTCGCCGTATTGTTCAACACCGTTAGAAGTCAAGCTTGCTTCTTGAGTAACTGTTCTGCCGGCAACACCAAGAATTCTTGCTGATGCGGATAACGGAGCACCGAATAATCTTGCAACGATGTTAGGATCCTTTGTTGTTTCAGCAACAGCTTCGGTTACAACTTCAGGTAATTTTGTTACTGTTTCACCGTTAACAATTTCCTTAAACTGAACTTTGATGTAACCAGCATTGTGAACTCCTGGTCTTACAACTTCAGAAACGATACCTCTGATTTTAGCACCTGCCGGATAAGAGCATCCATCGATAGTAGCAGGAGAAACCAGGATAGCCGTGAATGTATCGCCTGCATTTGATACTCTTGCGCTTAATCTTTCCTGAAGTTTGATAAGAACTTCATACTTAGGAGCTTCGTTTGAAGTTACGCAAGATGCAGCTGAAGAAGGGTTCTTTTTAAGATACTGGCTTAAAGCCCCTACCAGATAAGTAACCTGTTCTTTTGACAGGTATTCATTATTGATTAAAGCTGATTCATCAGGAACAGCATCAAGAATACCAGTAGCTAACACTTCATTGGTAGCACCAACAGCCCAGTCAGGAATATGTTTAATTTCTTTTCCGTTATAAACCGGTGTGGCAGTTTTGTCATGAGCTGCATCAAAGATTTTTGCTAAAGTACAGAATACTTCTGCTTTTGTAACTCTTTGTTCTGGTTTGAACGAGCTGTCCGGATAGCCAATCATAATATCTGCAGCAAGGGTCTGATCAATTGCTTCTTTTGCCCAGTATCCTGCAGGAACATCAGTATATTTATCAGCTTCTTTAACAGCAGTTAATTCTAAACCGTCTGCAAGGGTTTGAGCCAATTCACTTCTCAATACAGGTGATTTATGACTAAACTTGCTTTCGGTAGAATTAGCTTCAAACTTAGCCAATTCTTGTTTAGCAAATGATTTAATTACGACATTTTCTTTGCCCGTTACTGTTTTAGCATTGCTGCATTTGGTGATTTTTCCGCCTACAACACTGCTTGTTTTAGCACCGACTTCAACCAGTGCTTGCGAACCGAACAATGTAGGGTGTGCATAAGACTGTACCTGCGGTCTTTCGCAAGATGCGTATGCAGCAGTACCTAACACTGCAACGGCTGCTAATGTTAATACTAATGACTTTTTCATACGTTTTCTCCTTTATATAGAAATAAAACTAGTAATCTCTCTTCCCTAATTATCTAAAAAAAAACGCCGCTTGTCAATAACTTTATTAAGTTATAATGAGTTTGCGAAAATCTTTCCCCTCCCCATACGGGGAGGGGTTAGGGGTGGGG
>JAJPXE010000083.1 GCA_021205645.1 Candidatus Gastranaerophilales bacterium
ATGTAATATTTTTTTTTTGCAATTACCATACAAATAACAGCTTTGAGGTACATATGGACAAGAAAAAACTTTTGGGTAAACGTATCCAGGAATTTAGAAAACGAAAAAATATTAAACAAGAAACTCTCGCTGAAATGGTTTGTGTTGAGCCTGCATCTATAAGTAATATTGAAAACGGCAGAAACTATCCTTCATTCGCAACACTGGAAAAAATTATTCAAGTTCTTGATATCACCTTTATTGAGGTATTTGAATTTGAACAACACCAACCTAAAGAAGATCTGATGAAAGAAATATATCTGCTGCTTACTAATAACCCCGATAAAATACAAGATGTTTATAAGATTGTTAAAGCTCTGATTGAATGATTACTACTTTGATAAAATTCTCTTCTATTCATGTAACAATAATATTTATTTTTTACTGTGTGCATGATATGATAAACAGTAAAGGAGAATGATTTGGGCAGCAATGACGACTCTATCTATTTAAAAATACAGGATTGGTTGGATTTATATAAAACTACAAAAAATTCCGTACAAAAAAAACGGCTCATGAACCTGATTGTCGTTGCTATGATGCCTGTTATAAAAAAAATAGCAAACTCTATCGCAAGACGAGCCGAAGATCCGGTTGAAGACCTTGTACAGGCCGGCTCTATCGGACTCGTCAAAGCTATTGAACGCTATAATCCAGAACTCTGTCCTAAATTTAGAATATATGCAGGATATCTTATTGTAGGCGAAATGCAGCACTATATGAGAGATAAAGTTTCCCTCATTAAAGTCCCGAGAGAAATTCTTGAACTCGCTATGCGTATTAAAAATTTCGTTAAAGACCTGAGCGAAGAAGAAATAGATAATATGACCAGCCAAAAAGTCGCTGAAGCTCTTGATGTTCCGGTACAAAAAGTTAATACCGCTATTGATGTCGACAGACGTAAAAAAATATCATCTCTTGACGAAATTATCAATGTAGACGGAAATAAAACCTCCATCGGTGATCTTACTCCAGCTTATGATTTTAAAGAGTTTTCCGAACATTATGACATGCATCTTGAAATAGATAAAATTATTAAAAACCTGCCTTCAGAATACAAAGAAATCGTTGAATTGTTCTATTATGAAGATATGAAACAATCCGAAATAGCACAAAAACTGGAACTTAATCAAATGATGGTGTCCAGAAAACTCAAAAAAGCCTTTAATTATATGTATACTATTATTAAAAAACAGGATATCAGCTGATATGACAGCATTTATTTGGATAATAATTTGTATATCCGGTCTATGTTGGGGAAGCTTTTTGAATGTTCTTATCATTAGAACTCTCAACAGAGAAAGTATTATCTCTCCACCCTCTAAATGCCCTAAATGCTCAAATAAGCTGCCGTGGAAACATAAAATACCGGTTCTCTCTTTCTTCCTGCTTAAAGGCAGATGTAAATTCTGTGATGCTCCTATCAGCCCGCAATATCCTATTATAGAAATATCAGGCATGACAATTTTTATCTTTGCTTTCTCTCGCTTTATTTCACTCTATGACGCTCTGGTCGTTATTATAATCCTGTCTATGTTCCTGACACTCGCTCTGACAGATTTTAAAGAACAAAAAGTCAATAAAATTCAAACTCTAATTATTATCGCCGCCGGTATTGTTTTTAACAGGTATAACTGCCTGAACTCAATACTAGGTGCAATCACAGCTGCCGGTATTATTATACTGCTTATTCAAACCGGACTTAAAATCTTCAAAAAAGAAACTTTCGGAATTGGCGATATCTATCTTTTAGCCGCACTGGGCGCTGTTGTCGGAGTCGATAAACTATATATTTTCCTGATTTATGCTCTAATTTTTCAAGTTATATTTATCTTTCCAAAATATATTATGACCCTCATATACAATAAACAATTCAAAACTTTAAAATACTTAACATTCTTTACAGCTTTATGTGTTTTTCTTTACGTTTTACGAAACGTTTCGTTTTGGGGTGCAAAAGCGCTATTTATAGTACTTCTGACCGGAATACTCTATTATTCATTCAAACTATCTAAAAACTTTTTTGAATTGCTTAAATCAGACCAAACACAATCATACTGCCCAATTGCTCCAGCTATTGCTTTTAGCTGCCTGCTATTTCTTATCTAAACTGTTTGTAACATTTCTTGCACTGCTCATGAATAAAAGATATAATATAAATGCTATTTATATTTCGGCTAGTGTAAAATCTTAACAGGAAGGATATCCGACCTGTTTTTTTTATTGACTTATTAGATTTACTTGATGACATACTTTCGTAATTACAACGCTGAATGAATGTAATTAACCAATCCCTTGTATATAGAAACAGCAGATGTATGAGCAAAACGTTTTGACCTGTATATTGAAACATCATTCGGGTTGACAAGATAAGCTAACTCTGCCAGTATACCTATATATTCCGTCGGACGAATAACTGCAAAACTTGCCTGCGCCGCTCCGCCGTTTTTTGTCGCTAAATCAGTTGAAAGCACCTTTACTACAGATTGCGCCAGAGGACGACATGCCGGATTGTAATAAAAAACTATTGAACCCTCATTCAAATTCGGATTTGATGATATCGGCACAGAATTCATGTGTATACTGATGAATATCAATGCATCATTTTCTTTTGCAAATTTAACCCTGTCATCCAACGATACAAACTTATCAGTCTCCCGAACCATATATACATCAAAATTATGAAACTCTAAAATCTTTTTTAACCTGTTAGCAACATCAAGATTAATATTCTTTTCCTTATGCCCCAAACATCCGACAGCACCAATTTCTCTACCGCCATGACCTGCATCTATTACTATCTTTACATCTCTGTTTGTATATGTAGACTTGTTTAAAGGATTTTTTTTGAATATCAGTTCTAATACGCCATCTTGCATATTAACAGAATATCGGGGAAACTTTCCAAGCGTAAATTCTTTTGTATAAACTTCATCCGACGTATCAAGATTATAAACAGTCAGTATAAGTTTGTCGTTTTCTACAACAGCACTGTATGGACAATCTTCAGAAAGCTTTATCACTATTCCTTTCTCATCACCATTTTTGGTCTGTTCGGTCGATAAAACAGTTTTAGGTGTGTAAACATATTCTTCTTCATCTTCATCTAACTGAATCTTTATTAAATCCTTTGTCATTATCCATCCGTATTTATTTTCTGCCAGATATATCCTTGAAAATTCATTCTGTATACCATCTGAAAACAGCTTCGTACCTTTAGGAAGATACCCGAGCCTGTTTATACCCGCATTAATCGGAGTGCTGCGCAATATAACACCGTCTTTTTTTGTTTCATAATATGACGGCTCCGATGCTATAAATTCGTTCTGATACTTTGTCTGAGAAACACTTGAACGTTTTATTGTGTATTTTATTGTTTCAATATTGCCGAGCCAGTCCTTTTTTTGTACCGCAAACATATTATCACCATTTTTGAGCGGTACACTATAACTAAATGCCCTTGATTTTGACGGTATCATCAAAACATCATTAATATAAACTTTTTCATAACGTTCAACTTTACCCGTGAAAAATATAGCATCTTCCACTACGGTCATATTTTGTGACTCAGGATGCGTTATTATCAATGCCGGAGATTGTTGTACAAACAATATTATGA
>JAJPXE010000098.1 GCA_021205645.1 Candidatus Gastranaerophilales bacterium
TCAAAGCATTATAAATAAAGGGTTATATGCCATTTCAGGTGTGGGAAGTATTAGTAAAAGACCTTCTCAGAGCTTCATATAATCGCAGGCTCAGTTCTAAATCAGATTTATAATATCACTCCATACAGGATAAAAAACGCCGTAAAAAGGCACACAGGAAGCCTACAGGCAAAGGCTTTTGAGAAATGTCGGAATAAATGCCAGAACGCCAATATGAAAAACATAAAAAACAGATATAATAACGATAAAAGAAATTGTGAAAATTGTAAGAAAGTTACAAAAGACCGTCCAGCAGACGGGTACAATTTTAGTGAATCACTTGACAAAGTTGCAATAACATCATATACTAAAGATGCAGGTAGGAATAAGCTGTATACCCACATTCCCGAATTTACGTTTAAGTGTCATGTGCTGGCACCGGCTGTGGGGAAACCGCCAGTTGGCGGCTTTTTTTAACTCAAAATGTTTTAGAAATATTGAACGGGAGGTGTCTGATATGAGAGATGTGTATGACTATGCAAAATTTTTCGTGAAGAATGGCGCCGACTCTACGCCAAATACTTATGATGGCAACATGAAATTGCAGAAATTATTAGTGCTTGCAAATATGGCTTATTTGGCTCAGTACCACGAACCGCTTTTTGAAGATAGTATTCTTGCATTTGAAAACGGATTGGTAGTCGAAAAAGTCCGGCTCAGATATAGGAATGATTATTTTGGCTTCAAAGCTGATAGTGAAAAATTTAACCCTGATTTCAATGAGGCCGAATACAAAACCCTACATGATATCATTGGTTTATATGGCCACCTTACAGCGAGGGAGCTTTCTGGTTTGAATCATAGTTTTCAGTCATGGAAACACGCATATCAGAATGGCACAACTGAAAACGGTTATCACGACAAGAAGAAATCTGTTGTGGATTTCGAAGCATTCCCGGAGGATATTGAAGCTGTAGGAACGGCTTTAAAGGCATATAGGGAAACCAAGAATAAAGCACCAAGATACGAAGTAGTGAATGGAGTCACATTTTTTTATGATGACGACATTACAATGACTGAAGAACTGATTTCCAGTTTAGAAAAATTTTCCATGGTATGTGACGATGATGCATACAGTATTGGACAAGACGAGGGAAAGCTGGTGATTTATTGATGCAGCAGCCCTTTGTTGTTGGACAAGCATTCTGGGGGAAAATTCGATTCCCTGATGGAGAATTTCCTGATTACGAAAGACCGTATTTAGTGGTTGCTGTGAACGAAGAACATATAGAAATTCTTACCGTATCTTCCGTAGCAGGAAAAGAATGGAAACTTACAATTCCAACGAATATGGAGATTATCAATTATGACCCACCATTTCCAAAGAGAACATTTGTAAAATTGGATTCTCTTCAAAAAGTTAAAATATCTGATTTATCTAATGTCAGAATTGGAAGAGGGGGAAGAACGCTTGATTCAACGGAACTTTCTAAAATTATCAATGCGATAAAAAGATAGATAAAAATAAACCCCAGAGTAGCCGCTCTGGGGTTTGTCCGGATGGACTTGTGATTTCTTTTTGCCTACACGCATTATAGCGTATGCGATTTCTGTTATTGGCTTATGCCTGACCAGTTTCGGTCTCGGATTTGCCATTGGAAGCAAGGATAGCAATAAGACACAGAAATAGCCGCCCCGACCTCGCAAGTTGAGCGGCTATTCTTAGTCAAACAATAATCGGGTCAACCGTCTATCGGCAGCACCCTTTTTATATCATCATATACCATATCGCAATTTGAAATGCAATGATTTTCTCAAATTCTTCATGTCCTGCGGACGGTCACAGTGACAATCTTGCGGATGGCTTGCTTATGAAGCAGCCTTAGATTCCTTCATTTTCAGGCTGATTCTATATTGTTCTGCATCCGGTACATCTATAAATTCCACGGTTTTATCGAAATTCTTCTTGATTACTTCCTTGATTTCGTCCAGAGTGACGTTGAAAAATTCACGCCTCTGATTTACCATATTCACTTTTCTGTCTTCAAAAGCCTTATGAAGAGCTGTTTCCAATGCTGGTGCATCATCGGAAAAGATCATAGCATGGACATCGAAATTAAATGGAACAGAAGCATCGCCGAGTTCATCAATTCGCTCTTGTGGATCTAAGCGGCGTGTCATGCCGATTTTATAAATGTTTTCGCCGAAAGCTCCTATATTGGAGATGATATAAACATAACCAGCACGCATATTCGCCTGACGATAATCAATGTCTTTAAGCGCTTTTCCTACATCAGTAAGATGATCTTCTAACTGATTCTTTTTACTTATGAGATCGGCGTCGTCTGGATGAAGTAAGAGTTGTGCCTGCAATTTTGAAAACGCAGCCTGATAATGCGCCTGTTCTTTTTCGACCTTCTTGCGCTGTTCATCCAATTCCTTTTGAATTTTGGCTTGCTCACGCTGTTCGGCACGAGCGGCTTTTTGTTCTTCCTTTTCCTGCTGTTTCTTTTGCTGGTATTCAAACGCGAGCCGCAATTCTTTTACCTTCGCAGCCAGGTAATTGGAGGTTATAGATATATTCATAATCTGACCGAGTTTCGAGATGGCTTCTGCAGATTTATAAATCCGGTTTAAAGATGCATCGAAATTCGTATATTTCACTTTTGAGACAAGCTCATCACACTCTACATTGAAAGCACGGAGGAGAAGTTTCTGGGTATCAGATACCATCTTTTTACCTTTAGACGCGCTGCCGTTGACCTGCCAATTAGTGTTGCCAGTCACAGCATCTCCTCGTTTTATCAGGTCCTTTTGGACTTTCCTTATCTCAGCTAAAGATTCCTTGTAGTCCAGGGCAGATGCAAAGTCGAATTGGGGGCGGTATAACCCGAAATCCTGCACTAAGAGTTCATCATCGAGGGAAACCAAGAGTTTTTTCTTGCTTGAAATTTCGGCGTTCATGTTGGTAATTTCTTCTCGGATTTGGTTTAGTCTCTCCGATTCGGAGTCTACATCATCTTGAAGCTGTCGAATACGGCGCTGGAGAGAATCCGCATCTCGCATTTCAGGCGTAAGCAATTTCTCCAAATCATCGTATTTTTGCTGCAGTGCTTCTAATTCGCTTTTGTATTGATTCCCTTTGAAAGTATCAAAAAATCCCATAGCACCCTCCCTGTATTTTTGAAATTTCTATATTTCTTCCCCAGTGTCGCGCATCCGAAACTTGCCTATGAAGTCGCAGTTGAGGACTTCGCCTATTTCTTGGAGTTCTTTTTCACTGAAATTGTCACGCTTCATTTTATTTGACATATTTTGTCGTGATTGATTGGTCATTTCGGCTAACTGAGCCAAAGTTACACCACGACGGTTTGCTATTATTTTGATTTTCTCGCCCATTGTGATTGCCAATGTGAATCACCTCCTTGATTCTTTTATCATACATTAAATGATGTATTTAGTCAAATATTAATTTCCACAATAAATCTTAAAGTTGCAAATAATGCTTGACAAAGTAAACTTTATAGTGTATTATGACAAATGTAAGATATCTATGAAATTACTGATATGAAAGAAGGAAACGGATATGAAGAAAAATCATATCTTCTCGGAAACTGACTGAATGAAAGAAGGTGACTGACGAAATGCCACAGA
>JAJPXE010000125.1 GCA_021205645.1 Candidatus Gastranaerophilales bacterium
ATATCAGACCGGTTCTGATTACTTATAGAAGATCATATCCTGCTTTATCAGCATAGGTTTTTAAAGCCGGTGTTAAACCCTGTCCTTTGGCAATTGATACAGATACCATTAACAATAACTCTTTAATTCCTTATTTATATAAAGTTTTTTTTGCTATTAAAATTGCCTTTTTTGTGAACAATTTTTTAATATGACCCGAATACGCTGATAGCAGGAAATAAATGTAAAGATATTGTTACAATAAGAGGGTGCGGAAAAATCCCAAAATTGACAGATTTTGGAGATTTTTCAAACCCGACCTAAGGTGTGTGAGATGCAGGTCGTGTGCGGGATAACACACAACCTGCATTGACACCGTTCCTGAGAGTTTGCGGGAAAAATTTTAATTTTTCCGCAAACTCATAAATTTTATTACACCGGTTTACCAACTGATTTATTTTCTGGTAGAATTTATGATAAGATGTTTTATTGATAATAATTAAAAGATAAATTATAATAACCATAAGGTTAGGAAAATTGAAGTATGGAAAATTATATAAAGCAGCATGATACACATAAACAGGTTTCATTAACCGGTGCGCGTGCCTTGATAGTCATGCTTATGCTCGTAAATGGACCGAAAACATTTGAGCAGATAAGGGCATTTCTGGTTGAATTTGGTGTTGCTGACAGAGAATACTCGGTTGATACTATAAGAATTGATATCAATACTCTTAAAGCTATCGGATGTCATATTACTAAAGCAACAAAAACCAATAATTATTGCTATTCTTTAACTTCACACCCTTTCCGGCTGGTTGTGGAACACAATGAAATACAAGCATTAAAACGTATTTACAAACGGTTGGCAAGAACAGCTTCACCTAAAAGATTACTGGAGTATCACTATTTATTTCAAAGACTATCCAATATGGCAGAAAATGTTGAAATAAAAGAGGAATTACTCGGAATATCTTTGCTAAAATCCGTTGATATTGATTTATTGGAAAAACTTGTTTCGGATGAAAAACATCATAACAAAATCAAAATTGCTTATACACCGCCAGCACAAAAAGAACAGGAATATGATATTACTATTGATAAATTAGGTATAAGAAGCGGCAAACTTTATGTATATTGTTATAATCATTCTATAGGTAAAAGGTCTTTTCTTAATGTTTCAAGGATAAGATGTATTTTATGCAATATGTTTGACAAAAATACTACTCTGGGTCTGGACACCGCCATAAAATTTCAACTTTATAACGCAGGGAAATATGAACTTGAGGAGAATGAAACAATAATTGAAGAAGATAATGATTATATAACAATTTCCGGAAGATATTTTAACGATTTTATCGGAATACAAAGAATCTTAAGTTTTGGTTCGGATTGTACAGTTATTGAGCCGGAAGAAATCAAAAGCCAAATTATAGAAAAATTAAAAGAAATGAGGTCTGTCTATGCCCGCTAATACAGGAAAAGTTAATATAGCATCTCTCAGAGTTCTACGCACACTAGCCTGTTTGTTTGATGAAGAATTAACGATGAAAGAACTTGTAAGTAGGCTTAACCAGATCGGTCCGGGCTCTTTCAACAACTTTGTTGTCAGCAAGTATATCAATACCTGTAAATCCTGCGGTATTGATATTCAAAAACTGGATAACAAATACACGATTATTAACTTTCCTATTGGTATGAAATTTTCTGCAAAGGAAAGTAAGCTGCTTTTCGAGATAAAAACACTCAGTGAAAACATTAGATCGGATACTCTGGAAGAAACCATTGAAAATTTTATGAGAAAATTACATTTAGTTTTCTTTAAATCAAGCAATGGTCTGCCATCAAGCAGTAATTTCCGGATTATAAAAATATTTGAAAGGGCATGCCTTACAAAATGCGACATACAGCTCTTTTATAAGGATAACACATCCGAAATTTGTTCTCCAAAAGAAATATTTGTTGTTAAGGAAAAGATACTTTTCAAAATATATAACAATGTTGATTATAAAGAGATAAACCCTGATAAAGTTCTTGACATAAAAATATTATCAGAAGAAACAGAAGAAAATGCGGAAGCACCAACTGTAATATATGAGCTTCGGGGTAAACTGGCGCGCCGTTATCAGCCGAGAGAACACGAACAAATTATTCAATTCAAACGAAACGGAGCAATAGTTATTTCAAACAGGTACGAAAATAAAGACCAACTTCTGCACAGATTATTGCGCTATGATGTTTCTTGTAAATTGCTTAAACCTAAAGCTTATGTTAGCGAGATGAAAGAATTAATTAATAAATCACTTGCAAATTATGAATAATTTTTGATTTGTAATATAATGTGATTATGCGTAAATCAGAAACAGTCAAAGAATTAGAAACAATAAAAGATTTAATCGCCGAAAATAGTTTTAGTGAAGCTAAAAAAGAGCTTGAGATATATATTTCACAGGGTCACAGCGATGAGTTGGAAGTTATTAAGCTTATGGGGCTTATTAATATAAACCTCAAAGATTTTTCTTCGGCAATGGTTAACTTTGAGCGTGCAGTTAAAATGTCGCCTGAAGATACCACATCTCTATTCTATCTTGCCAATTGTTACGATAGTTTAAATAAGGTGTATGATGCTCAAAAGTATTATGAAAAAGTTATTGAACTAAGAGAGAATTATGTTGATGCATATAAAAATCTGTGCATAGTATATATGAAAATCGGAAAAGAAAACAGTGCCGTAAAGCTTGCCGAAAAAGCTAAAAAAATAGCTCCTGCGGATTACACATTTGACTATTTAATAGGAACGGCATGTGTTACGCTAAAGCTTTATAACAAAGGTATTGAACACCTTGAGGCTGCACTGGCATTGAACCCTGAACATTTTCAGATTTATAACAATCTCGGAACTGCTTATCTGCTTATCGGCTCCCGGACCAAAGCCATCAATTGTTACAAAAAAGCTATAAAAATAAAACCGGATGATGCACTGTCATATTACAATATAGGTTCAATATATCAAATTCAGAATAAACACCCGCAGGCATGCGACTATTTTGCAAAAGCATACAAATATGACAATCAGGAAAACTATCTCATCTCACTTGCATTATCTGAGCTTAAATCAGGTCAGATTGAAAAAGCTGCGAAACATTATAAAGCACTTGTTTTACTTCATCCGGAAAAAGATTCTTTCCGGTATAATCTGGCATCGTGTTATGAACATTTGAAAGATTATACAAATGCAATAAACATTATGAAAGTTCTTACTGCAAGAAATCCAAAATCAATAACAATGGCACAAAAACTGGCTAATTTATACATAGAAACACGCCAGTTCCGTCTTGCAAAAAATTTATACGATTCCGTTATTTTGAAATCATCGCCGTCGGAGGAAGTATTGTATCAGTACGCAATACTTTCAACACAACTGTTCGACACAAGTACAGCAGAAAAAATATTTAAAAAAGTTATAAAAATCAATCCTGAAAATGCTGTTGCACATAAGGATCTGGGGGTAATCTATCTTAATCAAAGGCTTTTTGATTATGCAGATGATGAATTTAACACGGCAATGAGGCTAGAACCTGAAAATTTTGATATTATTTTTGAATATGCAAATTATTTATATTCTGTCTCAAAA
>JAJPXE010000009.1 GCA_021205645.1 Candidatus Gastranaerophilales bacterium
ATTTAACATGGTATGGTAGACATATTGGAACTTAGAAATAAGATTAGTGAGGTAAATAGGAATGATTTGTTTAGACGAGCAGAAACTTACAGATGCAGAGATAAAAGAGCTGGATTCAGAGTACGACTCATACGGTGATACGGTTCACTATTCTCCGGATCCTAAGGTATTCAAGGGTTGTGAAGGCTCTTATATGTATGACTCAAAAGATATACCTTATCTTGATTTGCAGATGATGTATTCTGCTTGTAACTTTGGTTACAGAAATCAAAGAATAAACAATGCAATTATAGACCAGATGAACACCATGCCACAGTTGTGTCCGAAATATTTATATGATTACAAGCCTATGTTAGCAAAGAAAATGGTTGATATGAACTACAAACGTTTTGGCGAAAAGGGAAGAATACATTTTAATGTAGGCGGTGCTCAAGCAAATGAGGATGCATTGAAAGTTATAAGAAACTATACCGGACGCAATGCAGTATTCGCGTTTCAAGGCGGTTATCACGGCAGAACAATCGGGGCAACCTGTATGACTTCAAGTTTCAGATACCGGGAAAAATACGGTCATTTTGGTGACAGAGCGCAGTTTATTCCGTTCCCTTATTGTTTCAGATGTCCATACGGCATGAAGTGTGAGTCTTGTAACCATTTTTGCGTCAAACAGGTTGCTAAAATGTTTGAGAGCGAATACAATTCATATTATGACCCTAAGACGGGTGAGAGCGAATACAAAGCGTTCTATTGCGAACCAATTTTAGGCACCGGCGGATATATCAACCCGCCTGAATGGTATTTCAGAGAATTAAAACAGATTTTGGACGAACATAATATAATGTTTTGTGTCGACGAAGTTCAGATGGGTATGTTCAGAACCGGTAAGTTATGGGCGATAGAGAATTACGGTGTTACACCTGATATAATGTCTTTTGCAAAATCCATAACAAACGGAATGAACCCTCTTGCAGGTTTCTGGGCAAGGGAAAAATTTATTGCACCTGATGTATTTACACCGGGAAGTGCTCATTCTACGTACTGTTCTAATCCTATAGGTGTCAGAGCTGCCTATGAGGTTATGAGTATTGTTGAGGAAGATGAAAAACAGCTTGAGCGTGATATTCCTATTAAAAGTGCAAGATTTATGAACGGTTTGAACTACCTTAAATCGAAATACAGCTCAATAGGTGATGTTGACGGTATCGGTTTTGCATTAAGAATAGAATTAACGCAGAAAGACGGAATAACTCCGAACAGAGAGTTGTGCGATGCACTTCAAGAAGAAGGATTGAAAGGTGATTTGTCATATAACGGCAGAAAGTGCGGTTTAGTTCTTAATAACGGCGGTTTTTATAAGAATATTATCACACTTGTGCCGCAATTGTACATTTCTAACGAAGAAATAGATATGGCAATTGATTTATTTGACCAATTATTTAGCAGGTTTGAGAGATAGTGTCATTAGACTTTGAACTTATACATGATGATGTAAAAACACGTCGTGCGGTGTTATTGTTTCACGGTATGACGGGAAGTCCGTTTGAATTAAAGAAATACGGACAGTATTTATATGGTCTTGGATATGATGTGTATGCTGATTGTCTGCCGGGGCATGGTGATAAAGTCGAAGATATTTATACGGTTAAATATCAGGATTGGCTTGAGTTTTCTTATCAGAAATTTGAGGAATTAGACTCAAAATACGATGAAGTGTTTTTATCGGGTTTATGTTTGGGGGCTGTTCTTGCTATTGCCGTTGCCCAGAAATATCCTGACAGGGTGAGGGGTGTTGTAGCGCTTTCGACAACTCTGTTTTTAGACGGCTGGAGACTGCCGTGGTACAGTTTTTTGCTTCCGCTCGGACTTTCAACGCTTCTCAGATTTTATTATACTTATCCCGAATGCGACCCGCACGGGATTAAAAACCTCAGAACAAGAAATATCGTAAAAAAACTCCTGCAAAAAGGTGATGTCGGGATGAACGATTTCCCTATGACATGTATCTATGAGTTGTTCAAACTCTCAAGGTTTGTCCGTAATAAGAAGTTGATGAAAAAAGTAATTGCACCGTTTTTGTTTATACATTCTCAAGAAGATGACCTTACAAGTCCAAAAGGCTCTAAAGTCGTGTATGATGCAATTTCCTCCGAATACAAAACTATGATTGTTTTAAATGACAGCTACCATATGGTGCTTTATGATAATGAAAAAGATTATGTTTTTGAAACGGCAGGTAATTTTTTAAATTCTCATTCCGGAATAAAGGAGTGTGTCGCATGCTAACTGCTTTATTAAAATATATCTATATTATGAATGCAGGCCTGCTTGGTGTTTCCGTTATTTACGGAAAGCTCTTTGTATTTAGAAAAAAAGAGGCAATGTTTGTTTCTGATTATTGTGCGGGGGTGGCATTATGTCTGGGATTATATGTAATTATGTCATTTTTGTATGTCGGGCTTATGCCGGATGTTTTCAGTAAATCCGTTATGCTGTTTTTTGCATTTTCTCCGTTCATTCTGGGGTTGTCTGCTAATTACAATACAGAAAAATATTTTACGGCATTACAGATATTGTTTATCGCCTCAAGTATTGCCTATCTTGTGTAAGGCGGATTATGACGGTTGTTTTTCTTGATTTTGACGGAGTTTTGTTTGATACGCTAAAAGAGGCTTATATCTTGTGCCGCTATGCTTATTCAGGTGAGGATATTTTTCTGCCGATTGATAATAAGATTTATTCACGTTTTTACAGATATAAATTTCTTGTTTATAACTCGTGGCAATATTATTACATTATGAAACTTTTATCTGACAGAGGTATAAAAACAGATGGAGATTTCATAGCTGCATACAATCTTTGTATGAGAAACAGGAACAAATCATTTGAAGAGGAATTTGATCAAAAATATCTTGAAAAACGGATTGAGCTAATGAAAAAACATAGTCATTATTGGAATTCACTGGAAGTGCCGTTTGATTTTTTTTATGAGATAAAGATGTTATTTAAAGAATACAAAATTGATATTATAATAGTCACCAACAAGAACAAAGAAGCGGTTAATAAGCGGTTATCGCAATACGGTTTAGAGCTTGAAACGGATAAAATATATGCAAAAGAAGAGCTTTTGCCCTACAAATCAAAGGCAGAATTTATTAATAAATATATGCAGGGAAACAATATTTTACGTGCATTTTTTGTTGATGATAACACAAACAACCTGACTCCGTGCAGAGAATATTCCGGTATAGTACCATTTCTTGCGGGCTGGGGGAATATCGGGATTGGTGAGAGCGGATACAGTTGTAAAGATATCATACAGTCAATAATTAAAAAGGAGTGAGGAGGTGAAGCTCCCCCTCTCCTTTTGGGGAGAGGGAAGCGGAGCAGGTGCAACAGTGAAGCAGTTGCACCCGCTCCGCAGGGTGAGGGCTAAAACCAAAATTTCCACTCTTCCTTTGGGAAGAGTGGAAACTGCACAGTTATCCGCATTACCCGCAGAAGTGACTTTTATCCACTTTTCTGAGGGACACTTTAATTATTTTTATTATGACAGTTGTTAAAAAAAATCAGGGCTTCTACGGAGGCTTAATCCATAAAAT
>JAJPXE010000073.1 GCA_021205645.1 Candidatus Gastranaerophilales bacterium
CTCTTTTAGGGAGTATAAAAATTTTTTAGAGTTTGCGGGAAAATTAAAAATTTTCCGCAAGCATCCGCTCCGCTCGCAAAGCAGTTGGCATTGTCAACTCCGCTGACACCCACTGCCGCTATGCCGAAAGTTAGATTTTCAGGTGAGGTGATAGTCCCCTCCGTTTCCCCTCTCCTTTTGGTGTGAGGGTAAGCGGAATGTCTATCAAAAAAACGTCCGTGTGAATTAGCTTAGTTTATTAATTTAAAGACGGCACTGGATGTATACATCCAGTGCCGTCTGAATTTGTTTAATGAAAGTCAATAATCTTAGCAGCAACAGGTACAAGAACCGCATTCACAGCCAAGTGACTCCTTTGCCTCTTCTAATCTTACTTTTATACGACCGTCTACCGCTATACCTTCCCCTGTTGTTTCGGAGATTAACAGAGGGTTGATGTCCAGTTCATCAATGAATTTGTAATCATTTACCAGTTGAGATAATCTCAATAAGGTTTCTTGAATTTGGTCAATTTGAGCAGGTTTAGTACCTCTTGCACCCTCAAGAAGCTTGTATGCTTTGACCGATTTAATCATCTCGGCAGCATCCATATCAGTGAGAGGCGCAATTCTGAATGTTACGTCTTTCATAACTTCTACAAATACACCGCCTAAACCGAACATCATCATCGGACCGTATTGCGGATCTGTTGCTATACCGCAGACCATTTCTCTGGAGCCTTTAACCATTTCTTGAATGATTACACCCTCAAGACCGTCTAACAAACCTTTTGACTCAAGTCTTGAAAGCAATCCCTGATATTCGTTTCTTAATTGTTCTTCTGATTTGATGTTTACAACAACACCGCCTACATCTGTTTTGTGTGATGTAGTCTTTGAGGTCATTTTCATAACAACCGGATATCCGATAGAATTACCGAGTTGGACAACTTCATCTTCATTTGTCGCAAGACCGTATTTGCAAGCCCTTATTCCGTATGCTTGAAGGACATCAATTGATTCTAATGTTGTAAGCTGAGCTCTGCCCTCTGAGAGTGATTTTTTGATAATGCTTTCAACTTTAGCTCTGTCTACATCGTAGCAAGGAATTTTGCCTTCCGGTCTTTCCATCCACAATCTCTGCTGATTTAGTCTGTTTAATCCGTCTGCTGCTTCTTCCGCATACATAAAGAATGGCATATTTACGTCCATATCCGAAAGTTTTGTAAAAAATTCATTCTTGGTCATAAATACACCGATAATCGGTTTTTCAGGATGTTCTGCTTTGATTTCCATCAATGCCTGCGCAACATCAATATCTTTTAAGCCTAAGAACGGAAGATAGATTGTTATAATCATATCAACATTTTCATCTGCAATAACCGTTTCAAGAGTTTGTTTGTAGTGTTCGATAGGTGCTGATGCAATCATATCGATAGGGTTTTTAACCGAAGCTGCGGACGGTAAGAAACTTCTTAATTTTTCTTTTGTTTCATCGGTAATTTTAGCCATTTGCATACCATATTCACAAACCGCATCAGTTGCCATAATTCCCGGTCCGCCGGAGTTTGTGATTATTGCTACTCTGTCACCGTTAGGAATCGGACAGTTAGAAAATACTTTAGCCGTTGCAAACAGATTTTTCAGTGAGAATTCTCTGATTACGCCTGATTGTTTTAATAGTGCAGCAGCTGCTTTATCAGCACCTGCAAGAGAACCGGTATGTGAAGATGCGGCACTTGCACCTGCTGCCGAACGTCCTGCCTTAAGTGCTAAAATAGGTTTTTTCTTTGTTATTCTTGATGCTAAATTTCTGAAGTTAGACGGATTTTGAATTGATTCCATATAAAGAAGAATTTGTTTAACATCTTCTTCGTTTTCCCAGTATTCAAGAGCTGTTTCAGCATTAACGTCAGCCTGATTACCGATTGAAATGAATTGTGCAAAGCCGAGGTTAAGGTCTTTTAATATATTAAGTATACCGCCGCCTAAAGCACCCGATTGAGAAACAAATCCGATATTACCTCTCTCCGGCAGACTTTCAGCGAAACAGCCGTCCATACGAATGTCAGAATGAGTGTTTACAACGCCTAAACAGTTAGGACCGACACATCTCATACCATATTCACGGATTTTAGCCAGAAGTTCCCTCTCAAGTTCTGCACCTTCTTTTCCTGTTTCTTTAAACCCTGCTGTGATTATACATAAACCTTTAATTCCTTTTTCGTTACACTGGTCAATTGTTGAGAGTACGAATTTTGAGTTTACTACAATAATTGCAAGGTCAACTTCTCCCGGGATTTCGTTTACGGTAGTATATGCCTGCAAACCTTCAATAATTCCGCCTTTAGGGTTTACAGGATAAATATTCCCGTTAAAATTATATTCCTGTAATCTTTTCATAATATCTGAACCGATTGTGTGTTCTTTAGTTGATGCACCAATAACCGCAATTGATTTTGGTTTCATAATTTTGTCTAATGTGTTCATTTTTTATCCTTTCTTTTATTGTTTGAATAATTAATATCCGTTTTTAATCCATTCTCTGGCTCTGAAATTTGCGCCTGTATTTTTTGCGATTTCCGAACATTTGTCAGTTTTCACGTCATAATCTTTGTATCCGCTTACAACGGACATTGTTGTTTTAAATCCTTCACTAACGGCTTCCTGTGCAAACCTGAGCATTTCACTGTATGCATTTTTTATTTTTGGCAGGCAAAGCTCGTTATATAGCTCTTCATTATGTGCATTCAGGCTGATTGATACTTCATCAACAATTCCTTTTAATTCCGGCAGGATATTATGTTTGTTAATAATATTTCCGTGGCCGTTTGTATTAATTTTGATATATGTTTCAGGATAATGTTCTTTTACATACTTTGCAACTTCTTTAAGTATTTGGAATTTAAGGGTCGGCTCGCCGTATCCGCAAAAAGTTAAACCGGCGGGAAGTATATCTTCATATTGTTTCAGCTGGTCAATCACATCATGTGAGGTTATATTTTCTGTTTTGAGCCGCATATCCTGACCGCAAACATCATCTTTATCATTTCTTAGACAAAATATACAATCATTGGTGCAGCGATTAGTAAGGTTTATATAAACTTTATTGTCTAAAATGTAAACAAGATTATTATCAGACATATATCGTTACCTCTACTGATTATTGTTGCATATAAACCGTGATAATCAAGTATTTATTACGTATGTAAACGAAATATGTTGAAAATATAGCGGAATTGAACAGCCAGTCAAAATTTGAAAATACGTTTTAATCGATTTCTGTCCTTATTGCAGAGCAGGAGCTTATGAATTGAGTAAACGGAGCGGGTGGGAACTTCTTCCCCTCATGCGCAGGTATCACCTCACCCGGGGGTAAATGTATTTATTATATTCCGGAGTTTATGCGGTTATCACCGCACCAGAAAATATTTTCCCCTCGCCCTATAGGGCGCTGTTGTCCATGATAAAATTAGCCCTTGCTATGCGTGGGTTTCCAAGCCCCCAATTTTGAGAAAAAAGTAAGGCAGATACTGTTTTTTCAGTAATATCTTGGTTTTTTATTTTTAAAAATTAGTTATTATGGCCAGTT
>JAJPXE010000066.1 GCA_021205645.1 Candidatus Gastranaerophilales bacterium
ATATCAAGCCACCTCGGGTCGGCATAGCATTCTAAAAACTTTGATAATGTGTCTTTTTTTGTGATAGTTCCGTCAAAATCACTGATGAATATTTTCTCTCGCATTTAATAATTCTAATATAAACATTATAATCTAACAAATTTAAAGAAAATGTGGCAAGCTTTCTCCCACTTTCCGAAAGGAGGGGAAACGATGAAAGCTCTCTACGGACATGCTCCATCTGCCCTCTCTAATTGGAGAGGGCAGAATTTTTAAGCTCGCTCGTAATAAACGTGCCTGCAGGTCTTTGCCAATGCAAAGTCCTTTCGTACTCTGCTCGCTCGTTCCCATCCCAGCCGGGCGAGGGGAAATTTTGGTTATTGCCCTCTCCGTTCGGAGAGGCCCTTTATCTTTTTTACTCCTGCGAAGCAGACCGTGTAAAACGCATATGCAGTCCCGTCAGTACCAGTGTATACACCGCACTGCTGCCGCATGTCAATTCTGGGATTTTCCCGCACTCTCTTATTGTGGATGTTTGGCGGGCTTATTCAAATTCGCCGGCAGTTTTTACAACCTCTATGTATAATGTTTATTTTCTGCTATACTGTATAGTAAAAAGAAGTCTAATATTTATCAGAGGTTATTTATGAATAAAAGTCAATCAGTAGGTATGTATGTTGTTCTGGGAATAATGGTTCTTGCATTT
Organism: Candidatus Gastranaerophilales bacterium; assembly: GCA_021205645.1. Lineage (GTDB taxonomy): Bacteria > Cyanobacteriota > Vampirovibrionia > Gastranaerophilales > Gastranaerophilaceae > UBA2883. The sequence continues at coordinate 686 of JAJPXE010000066.1, forward strand.
GTATCAATGCTGTTTTCCGGTTCAACAACGCAAACATCGGAGTTATCATACACATCGTTTGTACAGAAATTACAGGCAGGTGAGATAAAAAGTGTTCAAATTGACGGCAACTCGCTTGTTGCATTGCCGGTCAAGCAGCCCGAACAAAAAAAATCTTCTTCAAAATATGAAACATTAATGGGAACTGCACCGGCTGCACCCGTTGTTCAATACCGTGTGTTAATCCCGAATTCTGCTGATTTGATGAACAAACTCGAGAAAGCCGGTGTTGATATCAGCGTTAAAAAACCAAGTGAATCTTCTCAAATGCTGGGGCTTATCGGTTCATTGATACTTCCGCTGTTATTTATAGTATTCCTTGTTGTTATGGCAAAAAGTATCCAATCGGGTGGTGCGCAGGCTATGTCATTTGGAAAAAGTAAGGCTAAAATGCTTCTGGACAGCAAGGTTAAGACAAAGTTTGAAGATGTTGCGGGGATTGACGAAGAAAAGAAAGAACTTGAGGAAATTGTTGATTTTCTAAAACATAGTGAAAAATATATCAAATTAGGAGCTAAAATCCCTAAAGGCGTACTTCTTGTCGGGGCTCCGGGAACCGGTAAAACTCTTATGGCAAAAGCAGTTGCAGGTGAGGCGGCTGTTCCGTTCTTTTCAATAAGCGGTTCAGATTTTGTCGAAATGTTTGTCGGAGTTGGTGCCAGCAGGGTTAGAGATCTGTTTGAGCAGGCAAAAAAACATCAGCCGTGTATAATTTTTATTGATGAAATAGATGCTGTGGGCCGTCAAAGAGGTGCGGGGCTTGGCGGCGGACATGACGAAAGAGAGCAGACTCTTAATCAGCTGCTTGTTGAGATGGACGGTTTCGACAAAAATACCAATATAATAGTCATTGCCGCAACAAACAGACCTGATATTCTTGATAACGCACTTTTAAGACCGGGGCGGTTTGACAGGCAAATAGTTATTAACAAGCCGGATGTTCTCGGTCGGGAACAGATATTGAAAGTCCACGCTAAAAATAAGCCTCTGGCGGAAGAAGTTGATTTAAAAGTACTTGCGAAGCGGACTCCGGGGTTCACTGGGGCAGATTTACAAAACCTGCTTAATGAGGCGGCACTGCTTGCTGCAAGGCACGACAAAACAAAAGTAGAAATGCCGGATTTGGAAGAAGCTATTGATAAGGTTATGGCTGGACCGGAAAAGAAAAGCCGTATTATCTCCGATGAAGAAAAGGAGAACACCGCTTACCACGAAGTCGGACATGCTCTGCTGGCTAAAATGCTCAAAGGCTGCGACCCTTTGCATAAAGTGTCTATTATCCCGCGGGGTATGGCGCTCGGGATTACCATGACATTGCCTGAAAAAGATTATCTGACCATGAAAAAATCACAACTTTTAGACAGAATTACAATGACACTGGGCGGACGTGTTGCAGAGGAGCTTATATATGGTGCAGATTCGGTTACGACAGGGGCTTCGAACGATTTGGAAAAAGTTTCCGCTCTTGCCAGAAAAATGGTAACGGCTTACGGAATGAGTGATAAAATGGGAAATCTTACCTATGGCAAATCTCAGGAACACGTGTTTATGGGCAGAGATTTCGGGCACAGCAGAGATTTTTCCGAAGAAATTGCTGCTGATATCGATAAAGAAGTTAAGAGAATTGTTGATGAACGATATGCAATTGCTAAAGATTTGTTGAACAATAACAGAGATATGCTTGAGTATATTTCGAAAGCACTTTTAGATAAAGAAACTCTTGATGAGAAAGATTTTGATGAGCTTATGCAGGCAGTCGAAAGAAATCGGGAAAACAGCGGCAACTAAAAGGTATATGTGTAAATGGAAGGATAGAGCGGCAGTAGTGATAATATTTAGCATTATGAAACTTGTATAATTCTCCAAAATATGTTATAGTAACCATAGAGTTTACGGAAAAATTAAAATTTTTCTCGGGAACGGTGTGGTCTTTTGTAAGTGAGGTGTATTATGCGAATAAACACTGATTTTGCTGTGTCTGCCAACAGTTATCCGAAGCCTGGCTGCAAATTTGGAAAACGGACAAAAACAGATTACGGAACTACTATAAAAGCTGCCGATGTGATACCTGTATCCGGTGTTTTAGGCGGTGCGTTGATGGCGGTTTATCTGGTTAAATCAGGTAAGATAAATAGTATTTTGAAAAGAATAACTTCACCGAATAAGATTTTTGCTTAAGCTTGTACTTAAGCTTGTAAATAAAAACAGAGTCAATGCTCAGGGTTGTTTTGAACAAATTTTACTATTTTAATGACAAAATGTCATATTACCATTTTATAGCTAATACAATCTTTTTTTGAGTGTTGATTACACCTGTTCTGTTTTTAGATTAAAATAGAAATATGAAAAAACTGTTTTATTATCAAACACTGATTGGAAAAATCGGAATAGCCGAAGAATATGGTCTTGTAACAGATATCTGTTTTATAACCATGAAACAACCATTGAAAAGCAGACTGATTGAAACAGATATCATAAGAGAAACTTATGAGCAAATAAAAGAATATTTAGATGGAAACCGCTGCGAATTTGATATTCCGATAAATCCTGCCGGCACAGAATATCAACAGCGTGTGTGGTGCGAACTGATAAAAATTCCTTACGGACATACAAAATCATACAAAGAAATCGCCTGCCAAACAGGCAATGACAATGCCTCACGGGCAGTAGGCAACGCGAATAATAAAAATCCCATACCTATTCTCATACCGTGCCACAGGGTGATTTCTTCCTGCGGCAGTCTCTCGGGGTATGCAGGCGGTGTAGAAATTAAGAAATTTTTATTGACACTCGAAAAAGAACATGCCGGAAAATTTATAT
>JAJPXE010000166.1:0-1328 GCA_021205645.1 Candidatus Gastranaerophilales bacterium
ATACTATGATATTATACAGAAAAAACCTCAATACAGAATGAAAATTATGCCTTTATACTGGAGATTATGTGATGCAAGAAATGAAGTATCCAAATATGAGAACAGAGAACTGTTAGAGGCAACACTAAATTCTACAAAAGAAGAAAAGAATGCAAATTGTTGTGAGTTTTCAAGAATGGCAAAGGCGGCATTTATCGCAAACGGTTTTAAAGATGTCCGAACAGGTTCTCTGAGGCGTATGACCAAACCGAATGAACATGAATCATTCGAAGTTTTTCGTGACAGCGAAAAGTGCGATCATAGAGTGCTTATTGTTAATGCGGGGAAAAATGCTGACTTAAAAAATCTTTCCACGCTATCAAAACACGCAATGATAGTAGATCCGTGGTGTGGAGCGGCTGATTATGTTTCAAATGTGCTTACAAAATTCAAAGGAATATTCCTGAGAGATATTGACAATCAGGAAAAGAGCGCTGCCTGCAAATTCTTGTTTGAAGAAAAAGATAAATTTAGTCCTAACGACAAAACCTGTAAATATTTTGCGGATAAATTCCCGGAACTTGTTGTGTCAAAGTAATATATAGTATTATATTTGGTTTATAATTAAATTTGCAGTGAGGATTTGATAGGATTTACAAGTTATGTTAAGGTTAATTGCACCAATTTTTTTACTGGTAGTTTCGAATATTTTTATGACGTTTGCATGGTATGGTCATTTAAAATACAGAAGCAGTGTTTTGTGGCTTGTGATAATAGTGAGCTGGGGTATTGCGTTTTTTGAATATTGTTTTCAGGTTCCGGCAAACAGAATAGGTTACGGTGTTTATAATGCGGTTCAACTTAAAACAATTCAGGAAATTATAACGCTTGTCGTTTTTAGTTTTTTCTCTGTACTTTATCTGAAAGAACAATTTAGATGGAATTATCTGGTAGGGTTTTGTTTTATTGTGTTAGCCGTATTTTTTATCTTTAAAAAATGGTAAGATAGGGATAAAGGGGTAAAGGGGTAAATAAGTGAGCGGGATAAAGTATATATGAATAGCAAAGCCCTCTTGAAAAGAGGTCTTTAAAAAATGCAGCACAAAACAGGGTTCGTTCCGGATATATTCCACGTTTGCAGGGTTTTGCCTAAAAGTCATACTGGTGAGGTGATGACCGTACATAGGCTAATCACCCCCTCACCAGATGGGGAGAGGGGACGGAGCGGGTGCTTGCGGAAGCGGCAGCCGGGGGTTGAAACCGGGGGGGGTGACCCCCCGGGCCGGATTTAAACCAGACCCCGCGGGGGGTGAGTTTTAAAAAAAGTGCCGGGGGCCACAAAGATAGGG
>JAJPXE010000166.1:1338-3506 GCA_021205645.1 Candidatus Gastranaerophilales bacterium
TTGCGTCCTGCCCGGGGGGCTCGCAGTGGTGTAAACCCCCCCGCGCACCCTATGGGTCGCGGGCCCGTCGGGGGGCCTGGGGGACGGGGCCGGGGGGGTCAACCGCTGTGCGTTTCACACCCGCTGCCGATATGAAACCGTACCCCGGAGTTTGCAGGAAAACTTTTAATTTTTCAGCAAACTCTTAAAAAAGTTTTCGATTTTAGCAAAGATTTCATTAAAATCTTCATCAGTAAGTTGCAGGTAAGGTCTTGCAGGAATTAAAACGGATTCATTTCCTCCTGCCCTCCCGCCGAGCTGATAAATTGCAGCATAATCAAGGTTTGAAGCTATAACGGTTGAATTGTTATACTTTATCAAGCCGCTTGTGGATTGCATTTGTTTTTTCAAGTACATTTTTTTGAGATTTACCCTCGCTTGCCGAGCATTTTTTGACAGTGCTGAAAGTTATGAAAAACGGCGAAAACAAAAGGACACAAAAACCGAAATTTAGGGTAGCAAAAGTGACTTTTCGACCGTTTTGTCTCAACATGCAAAATACCCCTCAAACAGCCTAAAATCGCAACATTTAAACACTCAAAACCTATATCAAATGTCCAGAAAAACTATACTAATCTTAAGCACTTAAAACCAGTATTAAATGTCCGGAAAAACTACAATCCAAAACAAAAAATTCTCAAAACGAGAGTTAAAAAACGCGCTTGGAGGGATTCGAACCCCCGACCTTTTGGTTCGTAGCCAAACGCTCTATCCAACTGGGCTACAAGCGCATATATTATAATCATGGTTCTATCGTAACAGTAACATAATGTTTTTTCAAGCAATATTATTTTTACAAAACATACATACATGACAAAGGGTTGTTTTACCCGATAAAAACAGATGGCAATTATTCATATTTTTTTTGTTTACTAAAATGCTTAACAAGTTTATCCATTTTTGATTTAATACTATCAATATTGTCATATACATTCTTATTTATGCCGTCAATGTTCACATCGATAAGCCCGTTGGATTGTTCATACAATGTCTTTTTTATATCCGGCAGATCACAAGCAACTTGTCTTAGACCGCCTCTGTTTATTTTAGAAATTATCTCATCAATGTATCGTTGGGTTTGCTGCGGTATTTCGGGATAGCGTTTAATAAATTCATTGAGCGGCATTGATTTTCTCAAATTATTCATCCGGGTGCTTGCTGCTATATAATTTTTACCGGCACTTTCGCCGCCTTTTGAATATGCTCTGATATGCTCAACAGATATTAGTGAGGGTTTGACGAGCAGTTCTGCTATTTCTTCTGGGGTTTTGCCGGCATTTTTCACAATAAACGCATCTTTACTTGTTGCATTGCCCGGAAATGTTTCAGATGCAAGCATTATTTCGTCAAGAACCTCTTTTTCCGGTATATGTTTTTTAAGTTGACGGAATTCATCTAATGATGATTGAAGCCTGAAATTATCATTGTGCACATTATATTGCAGACTGTCAAGTACCTTATTAACCTTTTCTCCGGAGTTTTTTGTTAGTTTACTGTTAGAAATTTTTCTGATATTATCTATAACATTTAATTGTTCTGTTACAAGGTCCTGTTTTGCTTCCGGCAGCATATCCTGTAAAATTGAGTGAAATGTCAATTCTTTTAAACCTTTTTGTCCTGATTTGTATGCTTGACGGGTTTTTTCTTTTAAGATATCAAACACCTGCTTTTCCGGTTCAAACATGTGTTCCTGATATCCTGAAAGAAGTGTTATCATTGAGCGGCTATCTGCTGATTTTGAAATTTTCTGTTTTAGATGAGTAAATTTATTCTTTGAAATCATTAACACATCGCTATAAGGGTCATGCAATCCGTCAATATTTCTGATAACATCTTCTAATTTCTTCTGTTTAACTATCTTTCCCGTGAATACTGTTGAGGATTGTTTTTCAAAACTATCAGGTTCGTTTGCAAAACTACATACTTTCACAGTGTTTATACCGGAATTTCTTAGGGGAATAATATTATAACTGTTTAATCCTGATATGTTCATAATTAGGCCTTGTTATTTTAATAAATTGAATTAAAATATTTTGCTAGTTTATATAATATTTTTTACAAAAATACAGATTTGTATATATTTATGTTAATATACGAATGATGGAAAATGTTTTTAGTGAGAAAGTATA
>JAJPXE010000194.1 GCA_021205645.1 Candidatus Gastranaerophilales bacterium
ACATATTATAGGTTGTCAGTAAAAAAATGCCTGCCGTTGTCATATTTTCGTCACACGTTGCCGGAACAAGTCCGAACACCCCGACAGGCTCATGCGTACATTTTAGCTTAATAATATATTTTTCAACTGCCCCTTTAATCTCATCAAATGCCGCTGTTTTATATTTTTCCCCGAACATCAATTTCAATTCTTCAAGTGTTTCATCGCAAAGATTATCGAGTACAAATTTTATATCTGTCAGATTAGCCGTTTCTTTATACATTTGTATTTCTTTTGTTAAAAATTATGCACCAAATATTTTCCGGATAGATTGCCCTTTGGCTGATGACAATTCCGAGCCATTGTTTCCGACCTCTGTTTCAACCAGTCGCGCTTTTTTTGCTGCTGTTTCTTCTTTACTTGCTTTAGTCGAAGATGAAGAGTAAGATTGTTTTGATGAAGAAAATAAACCCATAATCACATCCTTTCATTAAACTGTTGCACTATCAGCACCAAACAAATTACGTTTTTGTTTTTTATTTTGTCCGAACAAAGTTGTTCCGTTTTCACTATCACTAGTGTAATAGTTGTATGTGTTAGCAGTCTGTGCTTTAGTTGTGCTGTCTGATGATGAACTTGAATTTGAACTTTTATTTGCATGTTTTGCTTTAGAATACTGATAACCTGCAAATCCTGCTGCCGCCAATGAGGCTAACGCTAATAATGGAAACATATTTACCTTCCTTTCTGTTGCCAATTTTTATTAACTGTTTGCACCCCGGATTTTTTAAATCCGAATTCTCTCGGTGTGAAAGTTACCGGACTTGCAAATGTCAGAGCCAGAGAATCTGCGAAGTCAACTGAATTTATTTCTGTTCCTTTCACGATATTTTCTTTTTTTTCAAGCGAGTATCTGCCGTTGCTGTCCGAAATTTTTAAATCCGGAATAATCGAGATATCACGCACGAATTCGTCTATATATTCGTGGTCTTTTATAAAAACTCCGTTATCTTGAATAAACCAGCTCCGCATTTTGTCGTACATTTCCGCCCTGCGGTTTGTATATTTTTTGTTGTCATAAGCCGCAGAGCCGAATTGTACGAGTTCAATAATAGCTCCAACGCCTTGTTGCATAAGAATGTCATAAACACCCGTTCCGTGTCCGTAGTCTATAAACACTCTTGCGGGGTTGATTGACTGAATAAGTCTTAACAGAATTCCCGCCAGTCGGGTGTTATTCATTTTATCAAACCTGTAGAACTTTTGTACTACCCGTCCTTGCCTGACCGTTATAATTGTTCTGTCAGAACTTCTTGCGGGGTCAACACCGATTATTATCGGCATACCCTCGCCTGATATTCCTCTGTTCTTTTTTGAAAGTTCAATGTATTCATTCGGGATTAGTGCATTGTCATTTCTCAAAAACGCCTCATTCAAACTTGACGGGTATTCTTGTTTGAACAAATGCTCACGTTTTTTAAATTCATTTTGGAGCTTATTTCTGCGCCACAACAACTGTTCATTTTTCAGATTATATGTTTTAATGAGGAATTTTTCATAATCATCAAGAATGAGAGGTTCTGTTAATTTTTTTTGGTACTCTCTGTTTTTAAACCACGGATAAAAGATTGTTTCGAATTCAGAGAGCGGGTCTAAGCCGTTCATAGCCATTTCGTAGAAATAGAGTCCGTCGCCGACTGTTCCGTTTGTTGTGCTTTCAAGATAGATTTCGCTGTCCAAATCCTCGGGAATTGTCTGCAAGATGCCTGAAACAATTTCTGTTGCGTTTTTCCAGAACGCACATTCAGAACCGTGGAAGAAGTTATTAGTTGTTCCTCTGCCGATTACATCCGCTCCGGCAGTACCCACCCTGAATAAACTGTCTGTATTAAATGAAAGCATTCTGTTAGAATTATTTAATAACGGGATTTGGAAACACTCCGGCAGTCCGTCATAAAATTTTTTTGTCATAGCGAAAATGGCGTTTGTTGTGTCGGCTTTATCGCCGAGTATGAAAGCGTTTTTTCCTTTCTCGAAGAGCACTCTGTGGAACAGTCTTGCTTCAATGTAGGTTGAAAGCCCCAGTTGTCTTGCTTTTACGATAACAAATTTTAATGGTTTTTTGTTTTTTTTTCTTTCGATGATTTTAAAATGAAAATCATGCTGAATATCGTTAAGTGTAAGCCTGACAGCACCCCTGATTTTTGATTTTATTATCAAGAAATTGCTTGCAAAATACGGCAGATCATCTTTAAGTCTTTGAAGTTTTTTTATATTAATTTCGTTAATCATTACGTCAATTTATCTAATACATCTGTTAATCTGTCTGCTTTCACTTCGTGCTTATCGACAAAATGTCCTGCCAGTTTGCCTTTAAGCTCCACCGCTTTCAATGCAACCGAAACAGTTTTATTGTTGTCCTCTGTTTTATCTCTTATTCTTTCAAGTTCATTGAAGCAATCCAGAGCGGAGTATATAATTTCTTCCTGAAACACCTGTTGAATATTATTCTGTGCATATTTGAACCATAGGGTTACCTTAGGGTTTTTAAGCAATTTGCTTGCTTCGGTGTTAATTGACACGTCAGACATTTTTTTACAGTCATAAGCGAACTTATATGCCTCTGTTGCGTTGTTGCCATTAATGAGGTAGCGCAGTACGAATTTTTGTTGTTTTTCAGTTAATTTTGGCAGTTCATTCATCAAAATACTTTCTAATTTAAATATGTCTTTAAAGAAAGGAGCGGAATATAATAAGAGAGTTTTTTACGTGAAGTAATGCGTGGATAACAATTATTCCGCTCTGTTATTTAGTGTTTATTTCAATAGTTTTGAGAAGTTTTGTTTTTCCCGTATCAAGACCTTTAGCATACTGCCTGATTTTGGTAACCTTGCCTTTTTTGTTTTTAATTTCAACATTATGTCCGTATACCCAGCCGCTAATATTATTAGCGAACATTTGCGGAATAACTCCGATAATTCTTTTGCGTTCATTCATTAAAATTTTAAAAGCATCATCGCCCGATAAATCGGAATTGATATAAACAGTACCGTCTGAAATTCTTTTTTCTGACATGGTGATATTAAATTCACCACAATTTGGACAGAATATGTAATAGATTTTTCTGTTTGTAAAATCTTTGATATCGCATAAATCCAACACTTTAGCGTTAGCAAAGTTAGTTTTTCCGCATTTACATTTTATTTTCATTTCTATCCTTTCAAAAAGTGCATAGTACACCTATATAATTTCAAAACGGTACTTGTATGAGCGGTCCCCCATAAGCTCCTATCCCTAGCACGAAGCACTTGGTTTTATTTGATATTTTGTATCAACATTTTTAATGTACAACATTTTAAAAAAAAATACTCGTTGACCGGTCAACGGGTAAACAATTATTTTGCCCTAAATCCATGTACTATATAAAAAAATTCATATTTACAAAAGTTAATAATAAGCTTACATAAATATTTTTTCAACTTTCATTAATTTACTCCTTTCGACTTTCTATATACAGAA
>JAJPXE010000007.1 GCA_021205645.1 Candidatus Gastranaerophilales bacterium
CTCCGGACATGCGGAGCAGGAGCTTGCGGGAGCGGGTGCAACAGCGAAGCAGTTGGCACTGTCCGCTCCGCTTGCGAAGCTCATAAGCTCATTTCCGCAGGAGAGGGCAGCAAGACTTGCAATTCAGTAATTTAGTCTTATGGGCGAGGTGACTTCCCACTATCTGCCCCTCTCCCCATCGGGCGAGGGGAAAAATAGTTCTTGCCCTCTGCGGTACTCCTGCCCTCTCCGGACAGAGAAAGTAAAATTTATTAATAAATGTAATGCCAATTTCAGGATTTTTTCGCAGACTCAATTGTCTAAAAGTTTTGTAAAAAACTTGAAATATATTCTAAATTGCTGTTATATTTTGGTATGACAAGATTTAAAAAAGACGAGTTAATAAAACATCTTCCGTCTTTGTTTGAGATAAACCTCAAAGATGACAGAGACGGTGAGAATATTTTCAAAAAACTGTCCAAAATATTCGATTTTGATTATGCCTCAATATACTATCTCAATCCCGACACAGTTCAGTTGAAATATTCTTCGGTTAATAAAAAGATGATAGATACTGTGTATAAATTGTCTGAAAAAGATATTGATTTTTTATATTCCAAAAATAGTGCCATATTGAATGAAAAATCATCATTAATAAAATCGTTAAATTCTATCGGGTGCAAATCGTTTCTTACGGGTAAACTGGCTGTAAAAGGTACGGTATTCGGGTTTATAGTCCTTGCAAGCTGTGACAGGAATGCTTATTGTGCAGAGGATTTGGAAATTTTAGAGGCGTGCTGTTCTGTATTGTCTTACGTTATAAAGGATTTGGAATTATCCAATGTATTCGGGATACAGTTAAAGGCATTAAAAGACGGGCTTATAGAAAAGAATAATGCATATAAAACGATAAAAGAGCAGAACGAGAAAATTCTTGAGGCAGACAGGGTCAAGAACGATTTTCTGGCAAATGTATCGCATGAATTGCGAACCCCTTTAAATGCAATACTCGGATTTTCCGAGATATTATCTTCGGAGCGCTGCGGCAAGCTTAATCCTAAACAGTCCGAGTATTTATCCGATATAAGGGTTTCGGGTATACATCTTCTGAGTATGATAAATGAAATCCTTGACATATCGAAGATTGAGGCAAAAGCAGTAAAACTTGTATGTTCTGATTTCAATATAAAGCTTGCACTGACAGAGGTTGCGAATATTCTTCATCCGCTTGCAGCAAAGAAGAATGTCAGGATTATAATTGATTGTGAAGATGATTTTGAAGTACATGCCGATTACCGTAAGATACAGCAGATACTTTATAATCTGGTCAATAATGCAATAAAATTCAGTCCTGATAATGATGAAGTAGAGATATCGGCGCGAAAACACAGTACTGATTTTGTTTTGAATGTGCATGACAACGGTATAGGAATTGATAAAAAATATCACGGAAAGATATTTGCCAAATTCGTTCAGTTAGACAGCGCATATACAAAAAAAGAGAGTTCAACGGGTTTAGGTCTTACGATATCAAAGGAATTAACAGAGCTTCACGGCGGCAGGATATCAATAAAGAGTGAGGTTAACAACGGTTCGACATTTATTGTTCGTATTCCTGTAAAGACCGATGTTTGTTGAGTTTGACGTGTTTTTAATAAAACGCCCCCCAAAAAAATATTATCCATGCGGTTAATATTTTTACATGGATGTTTATAATAGAATAAGTGTATTAAATGCACTTTATCTAAAAGCCTCTCACGGTGTGCATTATAAGCGATATTAAATTAGTGTAAAAATAACACTTGACAAATAATTCTTATTAGTGCATAATAAAAGACGAAAAGAAGTGTACAAAAAACACTTAAAGCAATCTAAGAGGTTATTATGAAAATAAATCAAATAAACGAATATAAAATAAACTATACATCAAATAATCAACAAATCGCGCCGCGTTCACAACAACAACTAAACAAAGTGAATTTTGAAAAAGAACAACAACTCGCTAAAAAAGCCGACTCTATTAATGCTAACCCGATTACTTCACTGGGCTACAAACTATACAGAACATTCCGGTTCTTGTCGGAACACGAAACTGCACCGGTTCAACAAAATTCACTTAACATTACAGCGTAAAATATAAATTATTTAACTTATATAATAAAAAAACGGGGAAAAGGAATTTGTCTTTTTCCCGTTTTTTACCGATAAACAAAACCCGTGATAACAATGCCTGCTGCCGGCTTTTATATGCAGTAATCTTTTAAATTCTAACTGTATACTTCGTATTTATATCATTCATAGTTCCGACACAATGTATTATCAATACATTGTGTCGAAATCTAAGGTGGTTGAAATCCTGTAAATTGCCGCTATGAAATTTCTTTATTATTATTCTGCATTGTTACGGCATGTTTCGGGCATACAGCAGCACAAATTCCGCAGCCTATACAGCTGTTATCATCAGTGGTATAAATCCCTTTTTCGTCTTTTGATATCGCACTTTGGGGGCAGTTATTTATACAGATTGAACAGTCAACACAGAGCCTTTTATCACGAACAGGCTGCTTTAAGCGGCCTGTCCCCGTTGCGGCAAGCTCATACACCTTGAAATCATCTTCTATAAAATCACCGAAAATACCGCCTTTAATCCATTCTGATGACCTGAAATCTTTTACGGTTATTTTCTTTGTTTTTTCATCAGGAGAAATCGGAATAATCTTATGCCATTCCGTAAAATCAAGCAGGGTGTCACTTAACCCTTTTTTATCAATTGCCGATAAAAACTCTGCCATACCTTTTGTCAGGAATTTTTTATCATCATCACTCAATTCGGTAATTGAAACGCAGGGAGCAACTCCTTCTATTGCGCCTCTGCAATAGATTGTTCCGCCTACCATTCCGACACAGGAACGATTACCAAGCACTGATTTTATACCCGAACAATCATAACCGCATATCACGGCAATACCGCCGCCCATAAACTCAAAACTGAAGGAACCGGTATTCTTTAATACCCATAATTGCGGGGTTTCGAATTTAGGATCATGTTTCATCAACGCTCCCGAGCGTGTTCCGACACGTCCCGAGATGTATATTCGTCCGCTTGCGGCGCAATGTCCCGCAGTATCACCGCAATCACCGTTTACGACTATATTTGCACCCGAGTTTAACCAACCGACATCAGCAGGAACAGAACCGTCTACGTATATATTTGTACCTTTTCTTGCCATTGCTCCGACACGTTGTCCGGGGTTGGTTATTTTGAAATTGAGAGTCTTACCCTTATCCTTTGCCCATGATGAACCGCCTATATCGTGCTGACCGCAAGCCTTTATCTCAAAACTCGTGTATCCTTCTTTAATTTTTGTTTCTATCAACTGAAGAAGAGATTGAGTTGACATTCTTTCGTTATTTTCCAGTGTATCTATTTTAAATGATATCATAAAATCATAACAAACATATAGTAAATAGAGACTCTAGGCAACATTTTTATCAAACGTGATAAGAG
>JAJPXE010000158.1 GCA_021205645.1 Candidatus Gastranaerophilales bacterium
GGTGAAATATATGTTGTAAAGAAAATAAAATATAAATTTAATAATGTTATCACTTATAAAAACGCACTAAATGTGCGAAAGGAGTTTTCTATGATTACAGAAAAACAATTTAGCCGTGAAATGGTTAATGACACTCTCAGATACCAGAAAAAATATAACTTTGGTACATCAGAAGGAAAGGAAGCAACGCATAATAATGAATCGGATGCGTTTAAACATGCTTATATGCAAGCATATTTAACTTGCAGGCATAATGCACCAATAGCTGCTGCATTTGGTTGGGGGCACGAAATATTAGGAAATTTAAATGGTCAGCCGAATGCAGAATATCAAATGGACATAAGGAATAATGAAATCGGAAGGGAAATTGGTTTAGAAGTTAAGAAAGAACTCGAGAAACAAAATCTTTCACCTAAAACCGACATTAATGAAATGAAAGATATAATTGCAGAAAAAGTATTTAATAACATAAAAAGCGGACGCCTAATTACATCACCTAACGATGAAAGAGCTCAAAAAAATAATTCTGCAAAAGATAAATTTGTCCCGAAAGATGACGATAAAAATATATATACAAGAGATAAAAACGGTGTTTTTAATGTCGGCATTTCAGAAGATGTTTTCCTTGATGATAATATTGAAAACAACACTGAAAGTAACACCCGTGAATTAATAAATAAATATTTTCCGCTATTAGAAAGGGGGTTTCCCGCTCAAGACCGAGTGTTCTATGACGGTGAGTACAGCAAGGTTACTGATATCGATAATCAGGAATTAACAAACGAGTTTTTAAACCAGTATTACGATGCCGGCGGGAAATTACCGTCAGTTGATGAGCTTGAAAATAAACGCTCGGCAGGTGAACTGATATATGTAAATGATTATGTCCGCAAAGACGGAACTAAAGTTTCAGGTTACTACAGGCACTGCCCTGATAACTGATTGAGTTTGCGGAAAAATTTTAATTTTTCCGCAAACTCGATTATTCATAGCTTTAAGGAGGTGATGGCACTTTAAAATAACTCAATAAAAAAACCTGCAAGATACCGGTTTCTACGGGGGAAACACGGGTCTTTTTGCTATAACATCCCCGATTTAAGGAGTTTTTTATGACCGGAAGTTTCGATATTCTTTCAATTCTCGGCTCTGCCGCTAATAACCCTGACGGCAATATGCAGGCTCAGGGCAGCGGCTTAGCACAGGTCGATAATCCACAAATCGACTACAATACTTTACAACAGTTGGCGGCTCTGCAAGCGCAGCAAAATCAAAATAATCAGGTGATTAATCCGCAAATGAATAATTACAATCAACAAACCAATCAAACGGATAATAATGCGGAAACTATGAGAAATGCTTACCTGCTTAAACAAATTGAAAGCTATAACTCGGATAAATATTTCCGAAATCCTGAGTTTAAAGATTTATACTCCGCTGCCTTTGATGCTCTCGGAACTAATCTCAATACCGAAATGTTTATCTCTCTGCTTGATAAATATGTCGATTCCAGAATTGCTGCCTATGATACGGCTAAATCTCTGGAAAATGAAAACGATTGTATGACTGATAAAATGGCTTTCCAATCAGGAGTTTCAAAACAAAAAGAGAAAAAACTCAGAATGCAGGATATTCCGCCTGAACAACTGGAACAATATATTGCAAAATATATCTGATATCCGGCATTTGAGCTTGCGGAAAAATCTGCATTTTTGGCAGACCAATTTGTTATTTTTTAAATACTGATGATTTACGGGAGTCACAGTGTTTTGTTATATCCCGAATTTTAGAAAGGATTTTTTATGTCTGTTGAACAAATGATTATTGGCACTTTCAGCCAGGCTTTTAAAAAAAATTTTTATGATGAGCTGGTTATCGGTAAACTGGCTCACACCGAATTCAAAAATGATGTTAAAAAAGGAGATGAAGTAGATGTCATTATGCCGGGAACTGTTACTATGTTTGATTATGACGGCGGTACGCTTAATGATGCGGAAAATGCCGCACTCTCTACCACCAAAGTTAAAATCAATAAAGGTAAAGCTTTCCACTTTGAAATCTCTGCCGTTGAAGAAAAACGTATTATGAACGCACCTGATATGAAACAACAAACTAATCTGGCTGCTGATTATACTAACGATGCAATCAAACAATTTGCAGCAGGGGTCGATTCCTCTTTTGCTAATCTTTACACAAGAGCAGGTCACTATCTTGACGACGACGGAAGTGCCATAACTCTTGATGCAGATTATGCTAAAGAAATTCTTGCTTATATGCAGGCAGAATTTCAGAGAGGCGACGGCAAAGGACATACTAACTGGATTGACGGCTCTATGATTTGCATAGTCCCGCCTGAATATCAGTTCTATTTAGGAAAACTGGAAGACCTTAAATATGTTGAATCCGGTCATGAAAAAATGGCTAAAGGGTTCATCGGAAGATTATGCGGTTGGGATATATTAGTATCAAACAATATCGCCCAACCAGAAACCGGCGTATTCTACCCGCTTTTCGGTATAGCTGCAAAAACTCTTGCAGGCGGTATCTCGTCTGACCTGAATACACAATCTTATGTTCCTGAAAAAAGTTTCAATACCTGCTATAAAGGCTATGGTTTGTACGGAGTTGGAGCCCCGCGTGCCGATTTCCTCGGCACTGCCAAAGTTTCAGCACCGCTTGCCCTTTCTTCACGCTCTTAATTCCGTGATTTTTTAATAAGTCACTTTCGGAGTTTGCGGAAAATTTTTAATTTTTCTGCACCCTCTTTGTTACTACTAATTTATATAAGGAGATTTTTATGACCAGAGATATTATTTCTGTTCAATACCCTGTTATTGACGAAACACAATCTGTTTGCTCTGCTGTTGTTGAACAAACTGCTGTTACTGCCGCAAACGGAATTACCATTGAAAAAGCTGTTGCTAATAAAAACAACACTCTTATGATTTGTATTGAAAATACTGCCGACTCTGATACTACCGTAACGCTTACTGCGGGAGATGCTTATCCGAACGCTATGCTCGGAGATCTGGAGGTTGAAGTTTCAGCCTCATCTCTATACGCTATCCAGCTGCAAGATATTTCAAGGTTCGAAAACAAAGACGGCTCTGTCAATATTGATTTTGACTCCGATTTTACAGGCAATATTTTCGCTATTGCAAAATCTGTCGATTTGAACGTATAACCTTTTTTGTTTCTGTTATTCGGGGATTTTTCCCCGAATAACTTTTCCTGAATTTTAATAATCATACGGAGTACAAATCCATGAAAATAATTAATCTAAAAACCAATAATATTTTTAATCTGCCGTCGAAAAGTGCGGAAATACTGCTGAAAGAATTCCCTGATGAATTCGCTAGGCTGACTAAAAATAATAAAGTTGTTAAAAAAAATACTGATAAAACCACACAAAACTCTATACTCACAAAAATTTTAGATGAATAAGCAATTATTCGGAAAGGTATTAAATTATGTCCATAAC
>JAJPXE010000216.1 GCA_021205645.1 Candidatus Gastranaerophilales bacterium
CAAATATTGACGTGGTAACGGAACATATAAAATATTTGAAATCAAAAACAGACAAAATCAAAGGGGTTAAGATAAATTATCATGAAAAATACGTATCTCAAATAGAGGCTGTTATGACACGGGGTGATGACAGTTTGTGCAGGTATGTAGAAGCATTATATAAAAAAGGATGTTATCTGGATGCGTGGGGTGAGTATTTTAACAAAGATATATGGCATCAAACAGCGGAGGAATGCGGATTTTCGCTTGAGGCCGCAGCACAAAAGGGATTTGGCTTAGATGAAATACTCCCTTGGGATTTTATAAATACCGGTGTAAGCAAAGACTGGTTAAAATCAGAATATAAAGCGGCATTTTTTCAGCCAAAAACGCTCAATCTTCAGCCGACATGCGAGAATAAATGTGTTAATTGCGGAGTTTGTCCTGCTTTTAAAACAAAAAAAGTAATCGCAAAACCGTACAAAGCAAGTGAAGAAGCTCAAAAAATCAGCATTTCAGTCCGCACAGACCCGTCTGTGTGTACAACTGCATCAAACAGAATGCTTTACAGATACCGGATTAAGATTACAAAACAGGGGGTATTAAAATATTTTTCACATCTTGACTGGCAAAATACATTTTTCAAAGCTGTTTCAAGGACAGAGCTGAATGTTGCATTTTCAATGGGTTATAATCCGGCAATGAAAATTTCTATGGGTGTTGCACTGCCTTTGTTTATTGAAAGCGATTGTGAACTGATTGATATGGAATTGCTTGAAGAAACAGACCCTGACATAATAAAATCTGAATTAAGCAGAGTTTTACACAAGAATGCCCGAATTATCACTGTTGAAAAAATTGACAGAAATGCACCGTCAATTGATACAACCGTATACTGGGCAGAATACAGAGTATGTCCTGACAAATCAGAGCTTTACAAAAACGGTAATATCAGGTATAATATGGACAGGGTTTGTTCTTCGGATGAAATTTTAATCACCAAGACAAACAAAAAAGGTTTACAAAAGACAATAAACATCAAAAATTCCATAAAATCCTACAGATTTGAGGAGGGATGTTTATATATAATATTGAGAACCGGTCAGAACAGTGAAATACCTGCCGTAAGGATTGATGATTTTATGAGATTAATAGATAAAAACATCTGTTTTGATATAACAAGAACCCGCTTTTTTGACAAAGAAATGAAAGTTATATAAGTATAGTAAAGGATTTATGCAATGAAAACAACAGAAACCGGACAAAAAATTGTAATAGCAGAACGTGACAACATAGCTGCCGTATTAGACAACGGAAAAGTTTCGGAATTTTTCATCAACAGAGGTGAAATATTACTCGGAGATGTGTATCTGGCACAGGTAGAGAATGTTCTTCCGAGTATAGATGCGGCATTTGTAGATGTCGGCTCCGATAAAATGGGGTTTTTACATGCACAGGATGTAATAAAAAAAGGTGCATTACAGGATAAATTAGCCCCGAAAGAAAAATTAATTGTACAGGTAGTCAAAGAGCCGACAGGTCATAAAGGTCCCCGTGTAACAACAGAAATCAGTCTGCCGGGCAGGTTTTTGGTACTTATGCCGAACGAGGCCGGAATAAACGTCAGCCGCAAAATATCTACAGTTAAAGAACGTGCAAGACTGAAATCAATAGTCAGTCTGCTCAAGCCTGTTGGGGTTGGAGTTATTATAAGAACAGAGGCAGAAAGCCAATCAGAAGCAGATATTCAGGAGGATTTGGAAATCTTGCTTGAAAAATGGAACAATATAGTGACCTCTGCCGAAACCGTGACAGCACCTGCTCTTTTATACCGTGATCAGGATTTGTTATACAGAGTAATAAGAGAGGCCTGCACGGAAGACACACAGGAAATCATTGTTGATACGGCATTTGCACTAAACAGATTGCAAACACTCCTGCAAACATGGCACATGAATAGAGATATTAAACTCACTCTTTATAAAGGTTCCGAACCATTGATTGTTGCTATGGATATCCATAAAGAGATTAAAGCGGCATTACAAACAAAGGTTAATATGCCGTCGGGCGGATACCTGTTTATCCAGACAACGGAAGCACTGACCGTTATTGATGTAAATAGCGGTAAATTCGTAAGCTCGGCAACACAGGACGAAACTATACTCAAAACAAATATAGAGGCAGTTCACGAGATAGCCAGACAATTAAGATTGAGAAATATCGGCGGTATGATAATTATCGACTTTATTGATATGACCTCAAGAGTGGATAAACTTACTATGATGGAAGAACTGGAGAAAGCACTTGAACCTGATAAAGCAAAACCTCAAGTCGGACAATTATCGGATTTAGGGCTGGTTGAGCTAACAAGACACAGACAGGGTCAGGCACTTGCCGAAGTATTTGCAAAGAAATGTCCTCACTGTCAGGGTAACGGATATATTATGGAAGATATTAAATATGCTTCACCAACAGCAGAAGGTGAATACAGAGCAAAAGCAGCTAAAATGAAACTTCCTTTGAGCGGTTTCAAAAAGAACAATAACCAAAAGTTTGGTAATAAAACCCGAAAAGAAAATAATGAGCCGCAAAATGACGAATTAAACGAAACAAGACAGGAGATAGAAATCTCTGTCCAGGTGGATAACCCGTCAACAGTTGTTCAGGAAGAAAACGAAATTCTTGAACAGAACAAAAAATCGAACAAAAATAACAGACGTTCAAAATTCAATAAGAATAAGGTTAAAGAGCTTATAAAGAACAGCGAAATAACAGAAACATCCGAGGTTGTTCTGCCTCAAAATCCTGAAATAGAGTTGGAAATTGAACCAAAGCCTGTTGAAGAAAAACCGGAAGAACCTAAACCGGAAACGGTTGAAACCGAAAAAACCGAAACTCCAAAGCGGATAAGACGTCCGAACAGAGGTCAGGGCAAGACCAGAGGCAGAAAAACCGCTAAGGCCGTTAAAGCGGTTGACGGCGAATAAAATTTTATGTTCGGCTAGAGTAAAAAACTCAATCTATAACGGCAAATCGGGTCGTTTTGCATGTAAAAACAGAAAGATAACAAACAATGATTAATGTAAGAAAATTCAAATCATATTTAGCATGTATTATAATATCATCGGCATTGATATGTACGCTGCCGCTGCCGGTTAATGCCGGAATTGACCCGATATCAGCTGCAAAATCCACAAAGCAAACTATTTCATATCATTTAAAGCAGCCAACTGGCAAAAAAAAGCTTTTACTCAAGTTTTTGCTTGCAATGCTCGGTGTCGCAACTTCATCTGTTGTGATTTTTGTTTTGTTATCAATGTATAACAGGCTGCTCTGCGTAAAAAAGAGTGAAACGCCTGACAGCGATGCGGATAGCGATTACAAAACCCCTGTTAATATGAAAGATGCTATTAATATTTTTTTAAAAAAAACCAAATAAAACATTGCTCAAGGTGCCGGGTGGTAATTAAGAAATTTGCAAAGTTATCACCTCACC
>JAJPXE010000046.1 GCA_021205645.1 Candidatus Gastranaerophilales bacterium
ACATAACATCAAGCTGTTAATATATTTCGTCAACAAAAAACTCATCGCCTGAACCAAAATATTCACAGCCAGTTTCGTATTTTGATGAATATTTTTTTACTATTTTTTCTCTTTTTGCAACGGAAATTTCATCATTTACGAAGATATAAGTTATAAATCAGATTTTCGAGATTAACGCTCCCGTTAGCAATCTCATTTATATCCCACACAACAACTGCACCGGCACGAAATCGTTCTTGAGCGAATGTAACTTCTGACCTGAGTTTTGACATTATCCGGTATAAGTTCAAAGGCTCCAAAATCGTATAACATTCAATTCCCGTTGTAATATGTGAAATTATGCGGAAATAAATCAAACGAGTATACACTTTCTTTTTCGAGCAGAATTGCAAGCTCCAAAGCTTTTTGAGTAACGTCATAAGCCATACTTTCGGTAAATTCGCCCGAATGGATAATAGGAGATAAAAATTTATGCAGTAAACAATTTGTACTCTCCTCAGTAGAGGGAAAATTGTTTAAGCATTTACGGTTCGGACGAATAAGCTGTCAGAGCTGATTTCATCCGCACAACAAATAAATCCGCAGGAACAGTATTTCTACTGTCCTGCGGATTTAAATTATACAAAATAAATATGTTATTATTTTGCAGCAGGATAATATTCTCTTACGACACCGTTAAATGCGTCAAGATATATTTGTTTTATATCATCCATAATCGGATAAACAGGGTTAGCACCGGTACACTGGTCATCAAATGCCAATTCAACCATTTCATCCAACTTGGTCATGAAATCATCTTCCGAAACGCCAAAATCTTTGATAGAATTAGGCAAGTTGATATCTTTCATTAGTTTGTCGATAGCATCAATCAGTAATTGAACTTTTTCTTCATTGGATTTTCCGCCGAGTCCGAGTTCATCGGCAACTTGAGCATATCTTTCTATTGCGCAAGGATATCTGTATTGAGAGAAGATAGCTTGTTTTTTAGGACAATCCGTTGCGTTATATTTGATAACCTGTCTGATCAATAAAGCATTAGCTACTCCGTGCGGTACGTGGAACATAGCACCGAGTTTGTGAGCCATAGAGTGGCATAATCCTAAAAATGAGTTAGCAAAAGCCATACCTGCAATGGTTGCGGCATAATGCATTTTTTCTCTTGCAAGCGGGTCAGATGCACCATTTTCATAGCTTCTTCTCAAGTATTTGAATACCAGTTTGCAAGCTTCAAGAGCATTTGAGTTTGTAAAGTTTGTGCCCATACAAGACACGTAAGCTTCTAAAGCGTGGACGAGGGCATCAATACCTGAAGCTGAAGTCAATCCTTTAGGCATACCGTCGACGAAATCAGGGTCAATGATAGCCATTGAAGGAGTAAGTGCATAATCAGCAATTGCATATTTAACACCTTCTTTATCATCGGTAATGATTGAGAACGGAGTAACCTCCGAGCCTGTACCGGATGTTGTCGGTATAGCGACCATCATAGCTTTTTTACCAAGATCAGGTATACTGCAAATTCTCTTTCTTATATCCATAAATCTCATAGAAATATCGCTAAAGTTTGTATCAGGCTGTTCATATTTTAGCCATAGAATTTTAGCGGCATCCATAGGAGAGCCTCCGCCGAGAGCAATGATAACATCAGGCTCAAACGGCTTCATTATAGTATAAGCTTCTTCAATAGTGGTTAAAGTCGGATCAGGTTTAACGTCAAAGTAAAGCTCGTGGTCAATGCCGATTTCATCAAGCACTTTAATGATATGATCGGCAGCCCCCGAATTAAACAGGAATCTGTCAGTAACGATAAACGCTTTTTTTCTGCCTTCAAGCTCTCTTAAAGCCAAATCGGTAGCCCCGCGTTTGAAGTAAACTTTTTGAGGAACTTTAAACCAAAGCATATTTTCTCTCCTTTCCGCAACTTTTTTGTAGTTTAATAAATCACAAACTCCGACGTTACCGGAGACAGAGTTTTTGCCCCAGGAACCGCAGCCCAGAGTAAGTGACGGTTCCATTCTAAAGTTGTACAAATCACCGATACCGCCCTGTGAAGAAGGCTGATTAACGAGTACACGGCATGCCGGCATTTTTTTAGCATAAGCATCAATTCTGTCTTTTTTGCGTTCATCCGTGTAGATAACTGCAGTGTGACCGGCTCCGCCTTTGGAAACGAGTGTATAAGCCTTTTCGGCAGCATCATCAAAAGATGAAGCTTTATACATAGTAAGAATCGGTGATAATTTTTCTCTTGAGAACGGATCAGCCCAATCAAGTTCTGCTCTTTCACCGATAAGCACTTTCGTTGTCTGCGGCACAGTAAAGCCTGCGATTTCAGCTATTTTGCAAGCCGATTGCCCGACGATTTGTGGGTGAGCCGTACCTCTTACAGGGTCAATGAACGGAAGCTTAATGAGTTTTTGGATATCTTCCTCGCTCATAATATATGCTCCTCTGTTGACAAATTCTTTTTTAACGTCCTTGTACACGCTGTCAACAACAACAACCGATTGCTCAGATGCACAAATCATACCGTTATCAAATGTTTTAGACATGATAATGGAAGAAACGGCTGTTTTAATATCAGCAGTTTCGTCTATAAGAGCGGAAACATTACCAGGACCGACACCGAGAGCCGGGTTCCCTGATGAGTATGCCGCTTTAACCATGCCCGGACCGCCTGTAGCGAGAATGCAGGCAATATCTTTATGCTGCATAAGTTGTCCCGACAATTCAATAGATGCAACGTCAATCCAACCGATAATATCTTCCGGTGCTCCTGCTTCAACGGCAGCTTTAAGAACTATCTTTGCTGCTTCTATAGTAGATTTTTGAGCCCTCGGGTGAGGTGAGAAAATAATACCGTTTCTCGTTTTAAGAGCGATAAGAGATTTGAATATTGCGGTAGAAGTCGGGTTGGTGGTAGGAACGATACCGGCGAGAACTCCGAGGGGCTCCGCAACGATTTTAATTCCGTTAGCTTTATCTTCTTCGACTATACCGCAGGTTTTTGTTCTTTTATGTTTGTTGTAAATATATTCGGACGCAAAGTGGTTTTTGATAATTTTATCTTCAAGAACACCCATCCCTGTTTCTTCGACAGCCATTCTTGCAAGAGGAATACGTGCTTTATTAGCGGCTGTGGCAGCTGCTTTAAAGATTGCATCTACTTTTTCCTGTGAAAAAGTAGCATAAATACGTTGAGCCTTAGAGACCCTTTGAATAAGCAATTCCAGTGATTCAGCACTGTTAACAAGAGTGCTTGCCGCCAAATCTTTTTCAAGTTTTGCGACTTTTGCGTTTTTTGTTTTTGGCATATTTTTCTCCTTTATATACGTAACTGGTTGTTGTGAACTAAATAAGATTAAATTAGTTATTGTACTTTATACACTTATATTATAAAACAAAAACAAGGAAGTCAAAGGCAATTCAGTGTAAAATAAGGGATTTTAGCAAATATTAATATAATTT
>JAJPXE010000161.1:0-6731 GCA_021205645.1 Candidatus Gastranaerophilales bacterium
ATCCAGGAGTGTATGATTATGGATAATACAAATATTAATAAAGATATGGTCATCGGTTTTCCGAGAGGGATGTCCTTTTATGAACACTACCCGTTCTGGTATGGTTTTTTTAACAGTTTAGGAATAAAAGTTATTTTATCAAACAAAACAACAAAACAGACTGTATCAAAGGGGGCATCGCTTGTTGTCACGGAAACTTGCCTGCCGATTAAGATTTTTGTCGGGCATGTTGTTGAACTGCTGGAAAAAGGAGTTAAGCGGATATTTGTTCCGTCCATCCAGTCGGTTGCACCGAAAATTTATAACTGCTCTAAAATACGGGGGCTGCCTGATTTGATTAGAAACATTATTAAACAGGATTTTGAGCTTATTGAACCTACAATTGATAAATCTGCTAAAAATCAGGGGTTTTATCAGTTTTTAAAGGAAAGTGTTGCCGCCTTTGGTATCACCGATTTTGATATAATTCGTTCCGCATCTAAAGAGGGGTGGAAACTTTATAATAATTTCCAAACAATGATGAGAAACGGCATTGCATATAAGGATGCGTTAAAAAATGCATTGAAAGGTAAAATCATCCTTGAACGTGATGATGAAAATTATCCGATATCTATTGCACTGGTTGCACACGGTTACGATGTTTTAGACGATCAGGCTTCAATGAAAATTTTTGACAAATTAAAGAAAATGGGTGTTAAGGTATACTCATCACTTCAATTAACAGATGAACAGAAGATTGAGGGATTAAACACTTTAGAGCAAAGAATGTATTGGGCGAACGAGCTTGATATGACAGGTACGGCGGGACATTATCTTAAGGTTAATAAAATTGACGGTTTGATTACTGTCAATTCTTTCGGCTGCGGACCTGATTCGTTAATGATTGATAAAATTATAAGAAAGGCAAAAGAATATTCTAAGCCTATTTTATGCCTGACTATTGATGAGCATACAGGCGAGGCAGGATTTATAACAAGATTGGAAGCGTTTGTTGATATGCTTTACCGCAAAAAACGTATTATTTTGACAAATTCATCTAAATCAAAGGAACATGTTTTTGCACCTAAAACCAATATTTGTGAGAATATTTGTTCTTAAAAACATAAAAAACAGAGCTTCTTTCAGCTCTGTTTTTTATTTAAAAATGATTTTACATTATTTTTCGCCGTATTTGTTTTTAATAAGGTTATTAGCTATGTTGCCGATAATACCGCCGGAATTAACTTTCGTAATATCATCATCAGTATACTGCGGGAGATAGCCTTGAGCGACTGTTTTTGCCGCTTTAACAAATGCTACAAATTTTGCTCCGGATAAAGTCGGCAGCTCAGGTTTGTAGGTGTTTACAGCAGCTTTCATTCCTTGAACAATTTTTTCTTTGTTTACTCTTTTTATGCCTCTGTCATCTACATCTGTTCTATATTCCGAACCGTCACCTACTGTTAACGGTAATGCTTCTTCCATTGTAATTACTTCTTCTTTTGTTGCCGTTGTCATATTATTCTCCGTATCCTAATTATCTCCTATGTATATATAAAGTATATCCGGATAAATTAATTGCTTTTTTGCTTTTGTATGGTTAATATTTCGTAATAAAAATTTTAATATGTCTTATTCAGTACAAAATCGTGTGCTTTAAGCTCAATGGTATCATCCAGCGGGGATAGGGTAATATCGTCATTGTAACGCTTTTTAAGAGCAAGTTTGATTAAATAATCGGCAAAATGCGGATTTTTAGGAAGGAATGAGCCGTGAAGATATGTTCCGAATGCGTTGCGTGAGCGTGCACCTTCTGTTCTGTCCTGACCGTTATTTCCGTTTCCAACTATTATTGATGCCATCGGAGTTGTATCACCGTTTAAATAAGTTAATCCGCTGTGGTTTTCAAATCCGACAATGGTTTCCGGGTGAAGATAATCAATTTTTGCGCTGACATTTCCGATAAATCGCATAGAACCGGCAATTGTGCAGGCATCTAATATGCCAATACCCTCAAGACGTTCAGCATCGTGCGGTTGATAATATTGACCCATTAACTGATAACCGCCGCAGATGCCTAAAAACACGGCATCGTTATTGTATTCGTCGATTAAAACAGATTTATTTTTTTGCATTTCTACGGATACTTCAACCTGTTGTCTGTCCTGACCGCCGCCAATAAAATATATGTCCGTTCCAGGGGTGATTTTATCGCCGATATTTATCTGTTCGATTTCAAGGTCAATGTCCCGCCATTCACAACGTTTTTTAAAAACTTTCACATTACCGATATCACCGTATATATTCAAAAATAACGGATATAAATGTACTAATTTTAGTTTTAATTTTGACATGGCGTGCCTCTATGGATTGTTTTTTGCATCCTTGATATTTTTAAAGAATTCCGTTGCTATTATCTCGGAATAATGGTCTTTATCATTTATGGAAACTATTAACTTTTGATTTTCCGCATCACTATCAACAACGGATACAATTCCGCTTATGTTTGATTTAGGAAAGTTTGATACTTTTGCATTGAATTTAACGTATGGAACACGCTGTCCATACGCATTCATGTAACCTTTCTCCGTGATTACCATATTCTCAATTGATGTAGAATTATGTTTGAATTTTTTTGATAATTCTTCAAGTTTTAGTTTTACCCCATCGCCTTTAATATCTTCTTCGCTGAGAAGTGATTTTTTACCCGAATCAACTATTATCATTCTTTGACCGGAATTTGAATGTTGTGCCACAACAGTTTTATAGCCCATAACTTTAACAGCGGAGCCGATATTATATTCGGGATTAACCGATGAAAAATCGCCAACTTCTGCTTCTATTTTTGTTTTATCAGTAGAAAACATATCTGTTATATTTTCAGTTATTTTATCAAAAGCATGCTGCTGCCAGAGTGTTGTTATACCGACACATGCCAGAACTATTACAATTGCGTTAAAAACATTTTTAAAAAATCTAAACAATTATTTTACCTGTGCTTATTCTTATTATACAATTATAGTCATGGCAAAGACGGAAATCAATAATATTAATAGTTTAGATGTTGACCTTGAGCATGTTTCAAAAGGTATAAGACAATTTTTGGAGATAAAGAGAGAAAATCCAAATACCTTGTTATTGTTCAGGATGGGTGATTTTTATGAAACATTTTTTGAAGATGCTCTAACCCTGTCAAAGGAGTTGGAATTGACATTGACAGGACGAGATGCGGGTGATATCGGGCGTATTCCGCTTGCAGGTATTCCGGCAAAAGCTATTGAAAATTATATGAAAAAACTTATCGACAGAGGAATTAAGGTCACAGTTTGTGAGCAGTTAGAAGACCCTAAACTTGTTAAAGGCGGTGACGTTGTTAAGAGGGGTGTTGTTAGAATTGTTACTCCGGGAACCATTATCGAAAATAATTATCTGGAACAGTCTTCTAATAATTATATTTGTTCAATTTTTGAAGAAAAAGGTATACTTGGCTTTGCATATTCTGATATTAGCACCGGAGAATTCAAAGTTACTCAGGCACCGCTGAATATGATATTATCCGAACTTGCCAGAATTAAACCTGTTGAAATAATAGGTCCGTCAGTTGTACAAAAAGTGCTTCCGTTCCAGATTGTGCCGGAAGAAAAACTTGATTTGCCTGATGAAATAACATCGTTATATACGTGCTCAAAAGTTCCTTCAAGAGTATTTTCTGAAAGCAGTACAGAAAGCAATTTGAAACATGTTTTTAATATACAAACATTAGATGTTTTGGGATATAAAGATTGCAAATCCGGATATCGTGCAGCTTCGGCGCTTATTGCTTATATGTGGGAAAATTTAAAGGATGTGTTTCCTAAAATTGATAAGATTGAACATTATGAACTGTCCGAATATGTTTTGATGGATACATCCACAAGAAAGAATTTAGAGCTTGTAGAAACAATCAGAGATAAGAATAAATACGGTTCTTTATACTGGGCAATAGACAGAACCCATACTAATATGGGGGCAAGACTGCTTAAAACATGGCTTTGCCAGCCGTTAAAAAAGATTACGGAAATTGAGCACAGACAAAATGCGGTCGAAGTGTTAACGAAAAACAATTCTATACGTCAAAAACTTATTGAGCTGCTTGATGGTGTTTATGATATTCAGCGGATTTCGACGAGAATTTGTTCATCATCAATTATGCCGAAAGATTTTATAAGCCTCAGAAATTCTATTTCATTATTACCTGATATAGCAGAGCTGCTCACATCGTGCGGCTTAGATATATTTGAGCCGATATCATCAAAGCTGCCGGATCTGGTCAATTTTGCATCGCTTATTTATAAAACAATCAATGATGATCCGCCAAATGTTATAAAAGAAGGCGGAATTATCAAAGAAGGTGTTAATGAAACTCTTGACACACTTAGAGATATAAAGGATAACAGAGAAAGTTGGTTGAGCGAATTTGAAGAACATGAAAAAGAAAAAACGGGCATAAAAAGTTTAAAAATCGGTTATAATAGATTTTTTGGCTATTATATTGAAGTAACAAATTCGTTTATCAATCTTGTCCCTTCAAATTACATCCGCCGTCAGACTCTTGCAGGTGCGGAAAGGTTTATCACCGAGGAGCTAAAAAATTATGAGGATGAGGCAATATCATCTCAGAGCAAAGTTATTGAGCTTGAGTATCAGATATATACAAATTTCAAATCATACTCAAATGAGTTTGTGCCATTGATAAGAGAGGCTGCGAACCTCATTGCACAACTGGACGTGTTAGTATCTTTTGCATCTATGGCACTTGAGTCAAACTATGTCAAACCTGAACTTACAGAGGGTTCGGAATTTATAGTCAAAAACGGCAGGCATCCTGTGCTTGAAAAAATCCTCCCGCTTGGGACATATGTTCCGAATGATTTGGAGTTATCTGACAGCTCCGGTGAAGATATAACAAGATTTATGATTTTGACAGGACCTAATATGGCAGGTAAATCCACATATATGCGTCAGAACGCATTGATTGCACTGCTTGCACAAATCGGTTCTTTTGTTCCTGCCGATTATGTAAAAATAGGGGTTGCGGACAAAATATTTACACGTGTCGGGGCAAGTGATGATTTATCACTCGGACAATCAACATTTATGGTTGAGATGATTGAAACAGCTTATATTCTGAACAATGCAACCGCTAACAGTATTATTTTGATTGATGAAATAGGCAGGGGTACGAGTACATATGACGGGGTTGCTATTGCATGGGCGGTTGCGGAACATATCGTTACTAATATTAATGCACGCTGTATTTTTGCAACCCACTATCACGAACTGAACGTTATGAGCAAATCCTATCCGCAGATTAAAAACTACAGAATAACAATATCTGATACCGACGGCAAGATAGAATTTTTAAGAAAAATCGTTCAAGGCAGCACTAATAAGAGCTACGGAACACATGTTGCACAGATGGCAGGACTGCCGATTAAGGTCGTAAAACGCTCACAAGAGTTAATGCTAAAACTCCAGAAAGATTTCTCAAAAGATTTGTCGACAAGAAAGAAAACACTTTCTGACAGTACCCCGCAATTGTCATTGTTTGAATGTTAAATCATTTTTCCTGCAAATAATCCCGCAAGTACCGCTGTTACTCCGCAAATACAGCTGTACGTGACGTATTTTAAAAAATCTATATACTTTTCGTGTGCTATCAGGTCGATATTTTCATATTCAAATGTCGAAAATGTTGTGTAACTTCCGATTATGCCCGTAATCATAAATATTGCAGCGGCAGAGTGTTCTTCTCCGTAAAAATATGATAAACAAACCCCGAGTATAAAGCAGCCCGTTAGATTGACAATAAATGTTGCGTAGTGTTTAAGTAAAAATACTTTTTTAAATAAACCGGTAATGATATATCTTAAAACAGCACCGATACCGCCGCCAAGCATTATTAATAACAGATTTCCCATCAGGTTGTTTTCTCCTCTTTCAGTTTATAATGTTTCTGTTTTATTATCGTGCTTAACATGTAAAATCCGCAGTTTATACCCCATGATACAAAGATTAAGCCTAATATAATGCTAAAGAATATATTTAGAATCCCAATCATATAATGATGGTTAAGGAATAAAACCAAAATATCATAGCAAAAAGCACTGAAAGTTGTCAGAGCTCCTGCAAGTCCGATTGTAAAGAATTTTTTTAGTTCAGGATTTATAAAATGGTTTCTTTTGATTGCAAGGTACGAAACGAAACCAATAATAAAACAGCCGGTAAGGTTTACAACAAAAGTTCCTGCAATGTTATAAGGATATCCGTGAAATATTATTGATATTATGTACCTGAGCAGAGTGCCGGCGGCACCGCCTAAAAATACTAAAGCTATTCCCATAGCAGATATTATATCATAATTTTTGATAAATATTAAACCGTTTGGAACTAAAAAATCTGTTTATTATAAAGATACGAGGGCTGAAGCGGGTGCTGCAGTGCAGCACAGTCGCCGCAGGTGAGGGGGATGATTAACTTACGCACGGATATCACCTCACCCGAAAATCTGACTTTCAACTTCGTTTCAAGTCGATTTTCTCGCCCTCTCCGGACAGAGAGGGCTAAAACCAAATTCTCCCTCCCCATACGGGGAGGGGTTAGGGGTGGGGTGCAATTACGCACTGTGGTCACCTCACCCCGAATAATCCAAGATGCAGATTTTCGGCAGGGCGAGGGCGAAGCCCGAAACCCGTCACGTCCGCAGCTGCGTA
>JAJPXE010000161.1:6831-23987 GCA_021205645.1 Candidatus Gastranaerophilales bacterium
TCTGTCAAGAATTATGAGCGAACATAGCAGCAGGACAGCCGAATAATCCAAGACGCGGATTTTCGGCAGGGCGAGGGCGAAGCCCGAAACCCGTCACGTCCGCAGCTGCGTAGTGAGCGGCGTAATTCTGTCAAGAATTATGAGCGAACATAGCAGCAGGACAGCCGAATAATCCAAGACGAAAAATTTTAATTTTTCCGCAAACTTAATATATCACTCTCAAGTTTTTTTAATGTTTCTTCACTGTCGCTTTCAAAATATATCCTTAAAAGCGGCTCAGTTCCGCTCTGACGAGCCAGAACCCAACTGTTTTTGCCTAAATACAGTTTTATCCCGTCTTTTAAACCGATTCCGGTTACATACATACCGCCAGCACTCTTTATCTGAGATATTTTATCCGATAATGATTTAATTTCCGAACTGTTATTCAATCTTAAATCAATTCTGTCATTCACAAATTCAACCCCGATTAATTCCTTTAACTCCTGTTGAAGCTGTGTCAACGGTTTTTCAAAACAGGCAATTGCTTCCAGAACCAAAAGATTGGCAAGTAGTCCGTCTTTTTCGGGAATATGCCCCTTTATACTCAGTCCGCCGGATTCTTCACCGCCAATTATACAATCGTTTAATCTCATAGCTTCACCCACGTGCTTGAAACCTACCGGTGTTTCAACAACGGAAATATTCAATTTTTCCGCAATCCTATCTAACATCAAACTCGCTCCGACTGTCTTTACAAGGCAGCCGGTATAATGTTTGTTTTTAACAAGATGATACAGCAATATTGCTATAATCTCATTCGGAGTTACGTATTCGCCGTTTTCGTTAATAACACCGAACCTGTCCGCATCACCGTCATTAGCGAACCCAAGCGAATTCAAATTCGTTTTGATTTTTTCTATTAATTCTTTTAAATATTCCGGTTTAGGTTCAGGCATGCCGCCCCCAAAATTCGGATCATGTTCCATATGCAAAGTATCATATTTAATCCCGTGTTTAGACAGTATTTTATCAAAATAACCTATACTTGAGGAATATAAACCGTCAAATATTATGTTTTTATCCAAACTTTTAATGATATCAAAGTCAATAAGTTTTTCTATGTGTTTATAATATTCGGCGGAGAAATCAATATTTGTAACGCTTCCGTTTCTGTATTTTTTATTAAATTCTCTGTCAAGATTTTCTGTTAATTTATCGGTAATTTCCTTAGTGGCAGGTCCTGCATAATCAGGAATAAACTTAATACCGAGATATTCAGGCGGATTGTGCGAAGCAGTGAACATAACGGCACAGGCATTTCTGTTTTTTGCGCAATACGCAAGAACAGGTGTCGGAACTATGCGCGATGAATAATATACATCAAATCCGTATTGCGAGAGCATTTCAGCAGCCGATTTTGAATATTCATCAGCCTTATTTCTGGGGTCGTAACCTATTAATACAGGTTTTTCGATACCGTATTTTTCAAAAATATATCTTGCTATGGATTGAATAACAAGTTTAACATTTTGTTTGTTAAAATCTTTTCCGACAACAGCTCTCCAACCGTCTGTTCCGAATTTTATTTCAAATGTTTTGGTCATATACTTATTTTACCACTTATCTGCTAATTTGCATAAATCTTTGCGGTAATATTTGCCTCTAAATTCGATTGCATCAATTTCATTATACAAATTAGCTGCTGCACGGCTTATTGTTTTTGCGATTGATGTGATTACGAGTGTTCTGCCGCCTTGAGTTTCATATTCCGTGTATTCATTTTGTCTTGTATTAATATGGGCAATAATGGTACCCTCCTGCAAATCATCAAGACCCCGTATCACTTCATTTTTAACCTGACCGCTTGAGAGCACGCAGCTTACGGCAAATTCATCTTTAAAATCAAGCAGATTGTAATCATCAGAGAATGAACCTATTGCACATGCTTCCATAAGCTTATAAATATCGTTTTCAAGCAGTGATAAAATTCCCTGAGCATCGTGATCTCTTAAAAACGAATTACATTCTATAATTGCTATATCCCCCTCGGGAGTGAGGATACCATCAAAACCCAAAATCCCCATATAGGGTTTTAGCCCCTCAGAAAGATAGTTTATTACGGGATAAACAATTTCATTCATCATATAATCTTCATGATCGTATGTAAATCTTGTAAACGGGGAGCACGCTCCCATTCCGTCTGTTAAAACTCCGCCGCCGCCATCCAGAGAGAACTTGTAATCCTCAACACTGCCAACCGGCAATGCTTTGTAACCGTCAGTTATAACATAGAACGAAAAATTTATTCCATATACATAATCTTCTATTATAACTTTTGTTTCTCCGCTGAAGAAATAATCTTCAATGCACGCTTTTGCAATCGCAGACGAGGGACAGACCATAACCCTATTTTTTAATTTATGGTTATCGGTTTTTATAACAACAGGCATTTCACAATTTTTTAAATAATCCAATGCGAGGTTTTTTTTCTCAAAAACACCAAACCCCGGAGTCGGAAGCCTTAACTTATAGAACATTTTTTTTGCTGTTGATTTACTGATTGTGAACTGTGCTGCTGATGAAGTCGGTGAAAATATCATTAATCCGTTGTCGTTGAATAAGTCGTAAATATCAGATTTTATTGCGGTTTCAGAGCATACAACCGTAAAGTTTATATCATTTTCAAGAGCAAAATTCAGTAATTCAACAACATTGTTTTCTCTTATGTCGACGATTGTTGCAAATTCTTTCATACCATCATTTCCGGGTGCGGCATAAACATTGAATTGTTTTGATAAAATATGAGCCATTGCCGATTCTTTTGCGGAATTTCCAACTATTAAAATGTTTTTTTTCATAGATTTGTCCTATCTTGAATTTTTTAATCAGCAGAGAAGATTTCTTTAATATCCTCCATAGTCAGTGATTTAGTAATATTTCTGTCAACAGAGATAACGCTGTCCACAAGGTCGCGTTTTCTTGTTTTAAGTTTCTGGATTTTTTCTTCAACAGTATTTTTTGTAATAATTCTGTAGACGAATACTTTTTTAGTTTGCCCGATACGGTAGGCTCTGTCGGTAGCCTGATCTTCGACGGCAGGGTTCCACCACGGGTCGTAGTGGATTACGTAATCCGCACCCGTCAGGTTTAATCCCGTTCCGCCCGCTTTTAAACTAATAAGGAAGATTTTTACATTCGAATTGTTGTTAAAGTTATCAACAGCAGCTTTGCGGTCTTTTGTTTTTCCGGTTAAGTATTCATATTCAATACCGCTGCGCTCCAGCCAGCCTTTTATTATATCAAGCATATCAACAAACTGACTGAATAGAAGTATTCTGTGTTTTTCCTCGATTATTTGTTCTATCATTCCTTTTAAGTATTCAAATTTACCTGATTGAATAACGCCCTTGACGTGTTCTTTATCATACAGTTTAGGATGACAGCAGATTTGACGCAGCCTCAACAGAGCCGAGAAGATAGACATTCTGCTCTTTTCAAGTCCGTTCATTTCAATACTCTTGAATAATTCCTCCTTAGTACTGTCAAGTATATCCAGATAGAAGTCTTTTTGTTCAGGTGTCATTTCGCAATATGCCATGTTTTCGACTTTATCAGGCAGGTCTTTTGCAACATCGCGTTTCATTCTGCGTAAGATGAACGGATAAATTTGGAGTTTGAGCCGTTTTTCAACCGTTTTATCCTGACGTTCCATTATCGGTGTTACGTATCTTGAGTTAAATTCAGGCATGCTGAATAAGAACCCCGGCATAAGGAAATCAAACACTGACCAGAGTTCTTCAAGCTTGTTTTCGATAGGTGTACCCGACAGTGCAAGCCTGTGGGTTCCGTTGAGTGTCTTGACTGCCTGTGCCGTTTGAGAGGTCGCATTTTTGATATTTTGCGACTCATCAAGAATAATGTATCTAAAATTATGTTTTCTTAATTTTGTTATATCACGTCTTATAAGAGCATAGCTTGTAATAACGATATCATAATTTGGAATTTCTTTAAAAAGTTTTTCGCGGTCAACCCCCGAAAGTTTCAGACAGGTAAGATCCGGAGTAAATTTTTGGATTTCTGCTTCCCAGTTAAAAACGACTGTTGTCGGTGCGATTACAAGTGTCGGCTCCGGTCCGTCAACTTCTTTGGCTTTTTTGAGCAGGCTTAATGCCTGTAATGTCTTACCAAGACCCATATCATCAGCCAGTATTCCGTTTAAACCGTATTTATACATAAACCACAACCAACTGAAACCTTTAAGCTGATAATCACGAAATTCAGCGTTAACCTCCGGCAATTCGGTTGTTTCGGTTGTTGAAAAAGTAGAAATCTGCGACCAGAAATTGCTGAACTTTTCACTCATAACAAGTTCAAATCCGAGATTTTCAAGCTCTTTAACAAGTCCTGTTCTGTATGATTTAATCCTGAATTTATTTTCATTGTTTCTGTATGCATCAAACGAGTTAAAAGACCGCATCATCTGATAAATATTTTGAGCGGGATATTCAACAAAGCCTAAACTCCTTATTCTGCTATATTTTTCACCGTTCTGGATTGTTTCAAAAATTGTGTCAAAATCGATTATTTCTTCACCAACCTGACCGTAGAGCTGGATTTCAAATTCATCGACAGCATCATCGCAAAAATCCATTTTTGCACACATTTTGAACGGTTCTTCAATAAGTTTGAAAAAGTTCATATCGTCTTTTTCTTCAAACTTCCAACTTTCGCCTGCCTGTTTCATATAGTAGTTATAAAAATCGATAGCGGTTTCTTTTTCAAGTGCAAGGTTATTAGTCTGCATAGGTACAAATTTACAGGCTAAAAGCATTGAATACGCTGCCTGTTCGTGTTTGTAGTTTCTTTTTATCCAGTAGATAAAGTCCTCACCGTCCTGTTTTTTGGTAACGGTAACATAAGGTGATTTTTCATCGTGTTTTGAGTACGGAACACGCACCCCGTCATATTCAAATTCAAGCTCTGCTTTTAGTGATTGGTCATAATCTATTCCCATACTTACAATATTTAAAGGCGGACGTTCTTCAAGCATAAGTTTTGTGATTTGTTCTGAAACATTTACCGGCATAATTTCTTTTATCTTTGGCAGTTCTTCGTAGATAAATCTCCCGCCTTCGGAATCTTTCAGGTCTGTATATGTTGATTTGATAATATATTGCGGGAGTTCGTTCATTGCGACATTTATAGGAAAGATAACGTTTTTATACCGTCCCCATTTAAGTTGTCTGGAGAAATATTTAACTTCTTCAAACGGGTAAACCTCATCGCTGCCGGGTCTGTTCCAATACAGAGCAAGTGAGAGTGTTCCGTTGGTGTTTGCACTGACATCAAGCGATAAATTCCATTGTTTGTCGGTGAATTTAATCCTTTGTTTTGTTCTTTCGTCGAGTACTTCCTCCACCTGAGCCAGAAGCGGGAACATTGGCATAAACTTTGTTATCGGAATGTCGTACCAACCCGCTTTTTTATCCTGTCTTGCTATTTTCAGTATGAGTTGGAACACGGCAAGTTCGGATTTTTGTGCCTCGTTGAGTTCAAACCCTATGTCTGATTTTTGTGAATCTATCAATGCTCTAAGTATACTTTCAAGTGAGCGTATAATTTTTCCGGTGTGCCTGTCTTTGATAAGTATAGAGAAGAAATTTTGCCGCCTTTTGTTGTTGAAATGGAATATATAGCTTCCCTGAGTGTTTTCTGTAAGTTCCGTATCTTCATCGGGATAGCTTGTTTGTACACCGTATTTAGTTTCGAGCCAATCCTCGTAAGCGTGGTCATCGACTGCTTTAAGAGCGACGGCGACGGCGTGTTTGCACCATTCTTCTTTCAGCGGACAGTTGCATCTTGCCTCGACCCCGCCTTTTTTGAAGATTAAGTCTGTTGAGTAATAATCCTGAAAGTTGCCTTTTACTCTGCCTTTGTAGAAATTCTTAATCGGTGATGTATCAAGCAGCATATCTTTTTTGTAATACTCATATCCGCGCCTCCAACTGCCGGCGGATGCATTTTCTTTTATATATTTATAGTTAAATTTAAAAACTTTACTCATCCAACTGAGTCAATCCTTTTCGGGTTCTTAATAATCAAAAACGGTTATTTTAAATATATTCCAACAATATGACACAGGCACTAAAAAATAACCTCATAGCCCATATTATTATTGTACATAAATAGATAAAAAAAAACAAGTGGGGGATTTAAAACAGAAAAATTTTCTTTTCTCCTCTGTGTGTGAGGTGACTGTCTGTGCGGTTTTCTAATCGCCCCCCTCACTCCTGCGGAGCAGACAGTGCCAACTGCTTTGCAGATTGGCACCCGCTCCGCCCATCTCCCCATCGGAAAAGGGAAAAAGTTTCGGGAAAGGGGAAAATGTTTTCACCACCTCTCACAAAAGAAGATGGCAACATTGTTTTTTTTAACTCAACCGCAGAGGAAAAGCAGATTATTCGGCTTTCGTGAGCCCTTTGAATGACGATAATGCAGTCATATTTGATTGGTTCATGACAAAATTATTGTTCTTTTCTGTCATAACATCTTGCATTTTTTTTGCTTTACGTTTCTTTTCAAGAGAGCCCGTAATTGCAATATTCAAACTCGGAATACCAAGACCGAGCACCGCACAAGAATACACATAATTTGCAATCTGACCTATATTCAATATTCTCAGGTTCTTTCTTGCGGCACTGTTCTTCGGAAGCTCTTTAATCATTTCACCGAGTTTTTTAGCAGTACCGTCAGATTTAAGTATTGATTTACCTTCTTTTGCCAGACTTTCGGCTGCCGATTCTTTACGTGAGACAATGTTACTATTAAAGAATCTGTCAACTTTTTCACCAAAATGTTTATACAAGAAACCATTTTTAGAGTTTTCCTTGTTATACCTTATAAGCGGGTCGTTTTTATCCTGCATTGCCATTACAACTCCTTTGTTAACGAAGTTGCCCAGAACGAGCCAGTTCAAAAAACCTAAAATATCTTTAGTGTCACATTCTCTAAGCTCATCTTTATCTCTTGCAACAATCATTCTTGAACAGATTGTAGTTGCATAAAGAGCCTTGAACTGATCAATTGTAGGTGCTGTTCCTTTAAACAAAACTTTATCCAGCACTTCTGCCGGTTTAGCTTTCATGGTAAACAATGCAAGCCCTGCCATAGCTGCTGCAGATAAACCTTTCATTACTTTGAACCCGAAAGATTTATCTTTTTCTCTGCCCGGCATGCCTGCAAAACCATCCGAGCCGGTACGTTTTTTGGTTAAATAAACATTGATTGGCTGAGCGCTTGAAGAAATTGCCATTGCAAGACCAAGTCCCATAGCCGCACGACCCTTACCGAATTTTTTGAGTTTTGACACAAATTTATCCGTTGTACCAATATTATTATTTTCTTTAAATGCTTTTGTTAAACGATAGAAATCATCGGTAATTGTACTTACTGATGCACTTGCCGATTTGTTGCCGTGCTTAATGATTGCTTCATTTTCAGCACCGGTTGCCTCAAGCAATTTCGCATTAAGTCTTGCACTGACAGTTTTTCTCTCTTTTTTAGACAGGCCGTCATTTGCAAGGGTTTTCATATCTTCAATGATACCCTGTTTATGTTCATCAGCAATTTTTACATAACCGTTAGCATCTGCCCTTGTATCATTAGGGTTATAACCGCGGAAATTATCGACTACATCCTGAATATAATTATCAACATTGCCGTTATTAGCTTTCCACTTAGCAGAGTGAACATCAATAGAATCGTTGGAAGCGAAAATTCTCTGAGGATTTTTAACACTGAACGATTTGGAGAACATGCCGGCAAGAACCGTCCCTGCAAGCAGTCCGTACAATCCGACAGCCGCATCATTTATTGTTGAAGAAAATTCTCTAAATCCGGTTTCCATACCTGCTGATGCCCCTCTTTTGTGAGTATCAATACAGGTTCTCGGACCGCCCATTGAAAGAACATCAACAGCCGTTGCTCCCCAAACAGGATTTGTTGCAAGATAATCCATTACCGGAGTAAACCCCCTGAATGAAACATTGCTGTTTGATTTTTCGCTGCGGGTTTCTGTTTGAGGGGTTGAGTATTTTTGCTGTCTGTTTGTTAAACTGATGTCCATATTATTTTCTTTCTTTAGCTGTTTGTCTGAATGCCGTGAATGTTGAAGTTGAATCTATATTTGCGTTGTAGTATGAGAATTTATCATTTTGTTTATGCCCTGATTTATTTTCTGTTAAATTGTCTGCAATATCAGAGTTTTGTTGTGCTAATAAATCTTTTTTATGATTTTTATGTGTTTTTAATCTTGTATAAATCGGTACAAGCAGACCGAGTATTAGCAGAGATGAGCCGAGATTGACAGCCTGACATTTAGCACGGAGATGTTTCATATCAGCTAAACTTCTTACGCCGTCTGCGGCAAGCTCATCTGTTGATTTAAGATGAGTGTTAACAATCCAGTTTCCGGCTTTTTGCAAGAAATTAGCATCTTTTTTCGGCTGTTTAACTCTGTTAAGCAGCTTAACACCTTTAGTATTCTCAAGATATGAAGCATAACCTTTTGCTGCA
Source organism: Candidatus Gastranaerophilales bacterium (assembly GCA_021205645.1). Lineage (GTDB taxonomy): Bacteria > Cyanobacteriota > Vampirovibrionia > Gastranaerophilales > Gastranaerophilaceae > UBA2883. Next base: position 15,388 of record JAJPXE010000161.1, read on the forward strand.
TAATCACCTAAGAAATACATACTGGAGAAAGTAACAATATCTCTGGTAGTAGATTCTGCAAGTTCGTTTTTATCATCAGCAGCAGCCATACGCGAGCTGAATGTAACGGTTGAAATAGCACGTGCCTGATCCATTGTAGGAAACTGACCCTTGAATTGTACAATATTTTTCAGCATTGCAGGAGTCGGAAGTTTCATCATTGATAAGAGAGATACACCAACCATTGAACCTATAGAGATGAATTTTTGTTTTAGCAATGCTGACTTCTCAGCTTTTTCCTGTCCGGGTGTTTTGGTCTGTTTTTCTCTATTTTTAGTGTAATCATTATATATCGGAGCACCTTTTACTCCTGACATCTTAGTTGTAATCCATCTGTTAATATATTGCATGGATGCAGCCACCGGAATGATTACTGCCATAGCAATACCGCTTTTTGTTTTAACAAGTTTCTTTGCTTTTTTAGCAAATGCTCCGACCTGTTCGGTGTTTTCAACACCGTCTTTTATAAAACCTCTCATAAGGTTTGTCGAATTCTTCATAGCAGATTTTAAATCCGTTACAACTGTATTCTTACCGGAGCCGAATTTAACATTTTCAGTGATATGTGTTTTAGATGCAGTTTGTTCAAATGCTTCATCAACTAATGATTTTTTGTTTTCAACACCTTCAAATACATTTTTTACTTTTGCTGTAAAATCAGACATTTTTTCTTTAAATGTCAGTTTTTTAGGATTCTCAAAAGTTGCACCGGTCAATTTTTCAGCCATGTCGGAAATGTTTAAGCCCTCAATATCTTTGTATGCCTTAGTAACATCCCCGTCTGCGCCTGAAGCACCTGAGAGCATGTTATAATGCGCTGCATAAACCCTTGCTTTTTTAGCATCGTTAAATTTTGTCATACCTTCCTGATAAGCGGAAGTTTCGGAAGCCTTGTTGTAATATTCCGATACGGTATTTATAGTATCATTGCCTGCCCAGCAGTTTGAAAGGTCTGATTTACTGCCCATTATAGCCTTGTTGGTGAGTTTTGCCGCACCCAGTGCAATAAAGCCCGGAAGCAGGCAGTTTACTATCAAACCTGATGATTCTCTTCTGAATGCCTCAAATCCTGCAAATATATTTGTGAACGATTCCCAGATTGTTCTCGGAATAATTGCAGTTGCTAAATCTATAACAGCAACATTAAGCATCGGATTCTTTTCACAATGCTGAATTCCCTTTACTGCAGCATCAACAAAACCGCCGTTAAAACTCGGAGTGTATTCTCTGTTCCGGTTTCTGTTACGGTTGTTGATTTGAATATCTTTTACGTTGTTGTTAATTTGACTTATCATCTAATACACATACTACACATATTACTAAGATCTACATGAGAGATTATATCAACCTTCTTATATAATTAAAAGCCTGAAGAAAAAAAAATTGCCCTAATTTTCGTAAATGTAAAGGTAATATTAAGACGGTTTTTGATTGTTTTTCAAACAATCGCCTTTTTTATTTTTGTTTTTTGAATAAACGAATAATTTAGGTTTAGCAGGTTAAGAAGAATTCAAAAATTAGGTAATTTTAAAAGCATGATTAATTGTAAAATTTTGTAACAATTTCATCCCTTTTGGGTTTACGAAAAGAGTTTGCAGAAAAATTACCCTTACCACACACCAATTTTAGATTTTTCCCGCACTCTTTTATTGAAACAATTTGACTTCCACCATGCCGCGAACCGAATTTATGCAATATATCTTATCTGCATTAACTAAATCAGTTTTGTAAAGAGTTTTTTCCGTTAGTTGCTTCAATATTATTTGCCTGTATATTCCGTTCAGCAAACCTGATTTAACAGGAGGCGTGTATAATCTGCCATCTTTTTTTATAACAATATTCGAACGGGTACCCTCAGTTATCTCTCCGTTTTCGTTTGTGTATATCTCATCAAATACCTCACCACGCTTTATAGCATCCATTGAAACCTTATACCATTCCCTGCAATCGGTTTTGTGATATAATAGCGGATTTGTCGTATCTGAAACTCTGCCGGCAAATCTTATTTTGTTTGTTTCTATGATGTCTAAATCTCTATATGAAACCTCAAATTTACCTGATTTTTGTAATACTATTCTTAAAATTCCGTCTTTTTGCGGCTTTATATTGTATAAACCGCAGTTAAACTTAAACCCGAGCTTAAAAGCACTATTTTTTAACCTCTCAATGTGTTCTTTGAAAAATAGAATACTGCCGTTTTCAACTTTCATTGTTTCAATCAGATTAAAGTTATCAATCGCAAACAGGAATTTTTGTTTAATTTTTGTTTCTTCCCATTCATCAATCGGATTTGAATCCCAAACAATTGCCCCGCCGCTGTTTACAGTGTATTGTTCCTCTGTCTTTGTTTTTTGGAGTATTCTTATCGGAACGCTGAAAATAATTTCATCAGGCGAGATTAAACCAACCGCACCGCAATATATTCCTCTCTCATAAGGTTCAAGTTCATCTATTACAGTCATTGTAGAAATTTTTGGGGCACCTGTTACAGAACCGCACGGAAACAAACTCTCAAATATATCATATAATGTGATGTTTTCTCTTAATTCTCCGCTAATTGCAGACGTCATCTGATGAACCGTTTTGTGGGTTTCAATCTCAAAAAGCCGCTCAACTCTTACTGTTCCCGTCTTTGATATTTTACACAAATCATTCCTTAAAAGATCTACTATCATTGTGTTTTCAGACTTGTTTTTTATATCATTTTTTAAAAATTCAATGTTTTTTCTGTCCTCTGTTTCCGTCAAACCGCGGCTGATAGTACCTTTCATAGGTTTAGTTATTATTTTATTATTTTTTATTTTAAAAAAGAGCTCCGGCGAGAATGACAGCAGGGTTTCATATTCGTTTTCCATAAAAGTATTGTATGGCGTTTTTTGATTTTTTAAAATGGTTTCATACAGACTTAATCCGCTTTTAACGGTTTTTAACTTCGACGGGTAGGTATAATTTACTTCGTAAGTTGTTCCGTTCTTTATATAATCCTTTATTTTGTTTACGTCTGCCATGTAGCGATCTTTTGAAATCTGCGGAATAATATCCGGATAAAAAATATTATCGTTTAATTTAGGTTTATATCTACTATATTTTTTAAATATTTCAAAATACAACAGTGGAATTGATGATGAATAATTTTTTCCTGAAAATATGTTTTTTGCCTCGTATCTGATATAGCCTAACAGATAATATTTATCTTTATAATCATCCAATTTCCGAAATGCTTGGCTAAAGGATTTATTATCAAAAGCGGATATTATTTCAACCGGATTTTCAAAGCTTTTATCATCATATATTTGCATAACTTACTCGCAAATAATTCTTGCAATTTCACTTAAATCAAAATTCAGACAATGCAGCTCGTCACAGGATTTTTTTCGTCGTTCCCACAGACATGGTTTGAGCGGGCATTTATCGTGTGCTTTGAGAGGGGTAACATTCTGATTTTCGGGCACGAGCTTTAAATCATCTGTCGGTCCGAAAATAGGGTATGTTTTGACATCCAGAGCAACGGCAATATGGAGAGGAGCAGAATCGGAACATACAAACTTTTCAGCAGACGATATCAACTTTGCCAGCTCCGTCAGATTTTTTGTTAAACCGTAACGGTTCTCATAGTTTTGTGATTGAGTGTATTTTTTAATCTCGTTTATGCATTCTTCATCATCTTTACCGCCAGCAAGTATGACGTGTTTTCCGTATGCGGATAATCTGTCAATCAAACCTGCCCATTGTTTAGAAGTGATTGTTTTAATACAGCCTTTTTGTCTGCTCATAAGACTGACTCCGGGATGAATGAGAACCGAATTAGGGATCTTAGGCTGTTTTTCTATGGTTATTTGAGGCAAATCTGTTTTATAAGATGTTACGGATGACACTAAATCGTGGTACATCGCAGCTGCATATTGATTTTTATTCAAATCAACCGCTTTAGTAAGCATAAGTTTGCTTAATTTCCCCGTATTATATCCGTATCTTTTCGGGATGAATGTCATAGCTTCAATTATTGATATCAACGGATTTGCACCGGATGATATAATCATTTGATAATCGCCGAAGATAGCCTTTGTAATCAGTTTGAATATCTCGCTGAATTTATTTTTGCTCTTGATATCAACAGTTATAACATCATCAATTACATCGGTAAGCTGTTGTATTGATTTACTTCTGCTCTCAAGTGCCAGAGTAATTTTAGCATCAGGATACTCTTTTTTTAGCGAAATAAGTGCCGGCAAGAACAAAATCTCATCACCCAATCCGCCAAAATTCATCGCTAATATTCTTTTAATCATAATTACTATTATAATATAAAATCAGATGAAATTGCGAATGTCCAAATAGAACAATATATATTTACTCATTTTATTATCAGCTTGCTGATATACCTCCGTTATAAAACTTCATCAAATTACTTAATCTTTCTTTTCGCCCGGATATCCTCTCAAAATCTCTCTTTATATCCTCCAATTCTAACAATAAAACAGCTAAATCCTTGCGTTGTTTTTGGGTTAAGTTGTGTTCTTCTTCAAACTCGCTCCACCCACCAAAAAGATTTTTCGTTTGCTGTTCTTCAACTGTATCGTTTTCTTCAAATGTGTTTAAACTATCCGGCATGCCGGCATTCTCAAACTCTGTCCAATCACCCGAAAAGCAGCCGTTTTCAAAATCTTTTCTGTTCATATTGCTATGCTCCCTGACATAATGAATGAAGATAATCTACCATATCGTAATTACCATATTTAAATGTATACGGCTGTTTTGCATACTCGCCTATCTCACGCTTTATCTCCTGAAACTCCTGTGAATTAAAATTAAACCCCGTCATCTCCGAATACTCTATCATCATCTCATCTACATCCACGTTAAAATATTTGTCCATACCTTATACCTCTAATCAATCTAAAAAATACTTACATATATTTTTACGGCTCGTTTATTACAAATCTTTAGTAAAACTTGAAAAATGTTAAGTTTTTGTTACAATAATAATGTAACTTATATAATTTAAAGGATGTCTGATGAAAGTAATTATAGGTTCTGACCATGGCGGATATAATTTAAAATCCGCACTTAAGCTGTTTTTAGAGGATTTAGGCTATAATGTCGACGATATCGGAACATATTCACCGGAATCATGTGATTATCCCCCGATAGCCGTCAAACTTGCTAAAAAAGTATTGCAATCGGACGATAAAGGCATTCTCATCTGCGGTACGGGAATAGGAATGTCCATTGCAGCTAACAAAATTAAAGGTATCAGAGCTGCTCTTTGCAATGATACATTCTCTGCAAGAATGACAAGAGAACATAATAATTCAAATGTTCTTTGTCTGGGAGAAAGAGTTACAGGACATGGGCTTGCTTTTGATATAGCCAAAATATGGCTCGAAACACCATTCTCTCAAGAAGATAAACATCTGAACAGAATAAATTTGATTACTGATATTGAAAACGAAAGGTTAGAATGAAAGAAATCAGCTCATATACACTGGCATGTACTATTGCCAGAGTTTTAGACGAAAAATCAGGCAAAGATATTACTATATTGAACATAAGTAATGTTTCATCATTTGCGGATTATTTTGTAATCTGTTCCGCTGATGCAAGTACACAGGTTAAGGCACTTACGGAATCCGTGAAATTAAGGCTTAAAGAACTGTTCTCAAGACAACCGGGAAGAATTGAAAACGACCGGCGAAACAGATGGAACCTTCTTGACTACAGCGATGTTGTTGTCCACATCTTGCACAGGGAAGAACGTGAAGCGTACGCAATCGAAAAATTTTGGAACCATGCTTTCAGTATTTCATCCGATGAGTGGATGAAAGAATCTGAAGATTATTCAGAATATAAATAGGTACTTTACGAAAATAGGATAATACGGTAAAATTTAACTATGGAAACACAGGAAGATATTAAAAAGTCTATTCAAAAAGTAGTTCTTGCAATGGCACGGGAACCCAAAAACACCGAACATTACCATGAACTCGCTAAGTATTACGCTATGCAGCAAGATTACGATAAGGTTATTTCTGTTTATGAAACACTTCTGTCTATTGATTCTCAGGATGAACAGGCTATTTTGAATATCGGAAGTATCTATTATTTTCAAAAAGAATACAGAAAAGCTCTTAAATATTTTGAAAGAGCTATGGTTGTTAATCCGAGCAACTATCTTGTATATTACAATCTGGCTAATACTTATGCAGAAATGAAGAATTTTTCAAAGGCATTGCGCTGGTACAACAGAACACTCGATTTTGTTTCAACCGAACCCGAGATTTATAACTCCATTGCACTTTTGTATCACGATTTTGAAGATTATGTTGAGGCTAAGGCGTATTATGAAAAAGCACTGTCGCTTGACCCGCAGAACTTAACCGCACTGGTAGATTTAGGCAATGTTTGTTTTAAACTGTTTGATTATGACGGTGCATTTCAATATTACAGCCAGGTATTCAGTTTAGAGCCGAATAATCAGACTGTTGCACTCTGTCTTGCAAATACGCTCTCACTTAAAAAAGATGAGTCAAGAGCTAATCAGTATTTTGAAAAAGCACTCACACTCACAGGCGACAGCCTATACAGAGCGTATATATGCTATGCAATTTCAAAATCTGATTTCGGACACTATGATGAAGCTATTGAATTGTATAAAAAAGCTGTTGAAATAGATCCTAAACAGTCTAAAGCTCATATTCTGCTCGGCAATATGTATTCTAATCAGCGGAAATTTGAAGAAGCCGAAAATTCATACAAAGAAGCTTTAAAAATAACCCAGCTCGACCCTGATTTATACATTCTTGTCGCAAATACTTATTATATGAATAATGAGATAGAACGTTCCATTTATTCTTATAAGGCTGCCGTCGGACTCAGCCCCGAAAACGACGAGTTTAAACTGGTTTATATTCAGGTTATTGAAGATTTTATAGAAGAAAGCAGAAAGGATGAGATAGTTGCGGAATTTTAGAGAATATAATACCGTTCCTACTTTATTTGAAAGATTAATTGTTGTTTTTAATTATATCACATTCGGACTTGTCGGTTTTGTATGGCTTATTCTTGTGGCTTTAAGACATGCTAAGCTAACCCCGTTTATGCAGTATCATATTTTTCAAACGTTTTTTTTGGTTATGTTGTACTGGCTTTTCTCGGTATTTGTTTCTTTGATTGTGCAAATACTCAATTTTATACCGCTTGTTAATATTCTGGTGCTTAAGATTTTATTCTATCTCAACACTCCGTTTATTTTTGAGCATTATTCAATTGTTACCGGAACAATTATGCTTGTTCTTATATACCTGTGTTTGACTGCACTTCAGGGTCAATACAGTTATGTATTATGGGTTTCCGACATTATCAAAAAAAATATCAACCGTTAGATATATCATAACTTCATACATTTATACGATTTATTGCTGTTATTTTCAATAGTATATGTTGATTTTGCCGTAAATATCATTATAACAATAGTGTGAAAAAACAGGTCGGGAAAAATGGTAGTTTCTTACACTAACAATTACGGATATACGGATGCATACGCCAACAAGGGCGTAAATACGTTATCTACGAATGCAGACGGCGGCGGCAATGGCGGCGGCGGTGCGTTTATGAAAATGTTTGAGGAACAGGAATCCGAAGAAGCTAAAAAGGAAGAAGTTCAACAGGAAGAAAATAATCAGCCTGACCCGCTCGATAATCTTTACAATCTCCAACAAAATTATTATGCAAGTCCGAATGTCATCAGAGATTACGTTGACAATTCTTTACTTTTAAATACCGAACAGGTTGCCTGCACAAATATAACACAGCATATAGCGCTAAAGAGCAATGTTCGGGAAACATTAAAGTTTCTCAATCTTCAGGCGGCAAAGAGCATGGTCAGTTCTAAAAAACGAAATTATAATTTCCATACAGTACCGCAGCCGCAGCCTGTCAAAAATTCTTCAAGCAGTGAGGCAAACTTTTTTGAAACTAAAGTAACCCCGACAAAGAATTTCTTTATTACATAGTGAATTTGTAAAAGAAATAATACTTCTCCAGCATGCTCCTACACAAGTGTAAATAATAGAAAATCTTGCATTTTAGCCTGTAACGTTTTGTAAAAAAATATAAAATAAAGGTTAATTATTCTTTCTTATCAAACTTTATTTAAATATAATGGTGTAGGAGTCATTGGAATGTTTAGTAATTTAAAAAAATCTATTGAAAATTTTCAAAAAGTAAATCCGAAATCGTTGTGGTTAAGTTTTGTGCAGTCACAAAAAGTTAACAGGAAAGATTATGCTGATTTGCTGACTTCAAACACGGAATTAGAAACTCTTGCCGACGGGAGAAAGCTGGAAGCAATGGTTGGCGAACAGATAAAGACCGATTTCCCTGAAATAAGCGATAAGTCTTTTGAACTTCTGGTTGATGCTACTATGCATCTAATCAGAAAGAAACAGCTTCAAGCAACGGATGATATATGTTTTAAATAATCATCCTTACCTTTTTAAGGTAAAACTTTTAAGCGGAGCAAAGCTCCGCTTTAATATTTCTATTTATACTCTCTTAAATTA
>JAJPXE010000185.1 GCA_021205645.1 Candidatus Gastranaerophilales bacterium
CTTTCAGTCGTTTCGTCCGTCCGAAATTTCGCTATCCCGCACACGACCTGACTCTTACACACCTAGGTTGGATTTGAAAAGCGGATTGCCGGCAGAGGCTAAAAGCCGGAAACGCAGAGTTTTCGGCTGTAACGCCGTTTAATGCCGAAGACCAAGCAATCTCAAAAAATTGCGGGAATGAGCTGCTTTCGCAGCTCCCGCTCCCGCATGTCATTTTTTGGATTTTTCCGCATCCTCAACTGCGCCTAACTGCAATTTGATAAGTCAATAATTGCAACATTTTCTATATGATTTGTATGACAGAACATATCAAAAGGCTGTACTGATTTTACGATTGCACCTTTTTGGATTAAGTATTTTAAATCTCTGGCAAGCGTTGCAGGATTACAGCTTACATAAATTATTTCGGATTTTGTCAGTTTAAGCGTGTAATCCAGACTTTCTTCACTGCAGCCTTTTCTCGGCGGGTCAAGAACAGATACGTCAAACAATTTGCCGCCATTTACAGATTTTGTTCTTAAGTATTTAGTACAATCTTGAGAGTAAAACTCTATATTATTAGTACCGTTCATTTTTGCCGCATCTTTTGCAAGTTCAACAGATGCAGCACACTCTTCCACCGAAACAACAGAGCTGCAAATATCAGCTAATACGAGTCCAAATGCCGATATACCCGCATAAGCGTCCAACAGTACCGGTTTGTCATAATTCCCGGCTATATATTCTTTTACAAATCGAAAAATATTTTCAGCACTTTTAGGGTTTACCTGAAAAAATGTGTTTGTGCCGATTTTAAACTTAACATTACACAAAGTTTCTTCTATATAATCCCTGCCGGTTATAAGTTCTGTTCTATCGCTCAGAATAAGATTCGTTTTTTTTTCGTTGTAATTTACGCTCACGCCTGAAATATCGTCAAACTTATCATATAAATTGATTGCAAAATCTTTCAAACGCTCCGGAGTTTCTGAAGCATTTATGACAAACCCCGCAAGAACCTCTTTTCTATCTTTTGATACCCTTATAACAACATGCCGGAGGAGTCCTTTGTGTTTTTTTTCGTCATATCCGTCGATATTATATTTAGGGGCATTCTCACGAATGTATTCAATAATCTCATCACAAATTTTAGGTTGAATAGGGCAATATTTAATATTAACAATATCATGAGATTTTTGTTTAAAATATCCGGCAAGAATACGTTTGGATACTTGAGTTTGTCTAATCGGATATTGAATTTTGCGGCGGAATTCACGTGTTTTTGGACTGGGTATTGTATCAGAAATAACAGTTTCAATACCTTTTAAGCAATCCTCCGTTATTTGTTTTTTTATTTTAAGCTGGTAATCATAATCGATAAATTGCAGCCGGCATGCTCCGCAGACATTGTGCATAGGGCAGAACGGTTTTATTCTGTGAGGTGATGGCTCAATGATTTCAATAAGTTCACCTATATAATAACTTTTTGTTTTTTTGACGATTTTTATTCTGCATATATCATCCGGACAGGTTTTATCGATAAAAATCACAATCCCGTTATCACGGGCAATTCCTGAACCGTCTGATGACAGCTTTTCAATTTTAACAATAATTTCTTCCATACATTATTCAATTTTTAGTTTATATAACTACTTCAAAAATTCCTTAAACTCTTTGCTTACGGTATAATGGTAACCGCAGCCTTCCAGTGTTGCACCGTTATTACGAATAAAATCAGGTATTACAAAAGGATACTCTCTGCAAAACATTGATCTTAACCAATAACTTTTACACCTGCCGTCAGCACCTAATGATTTACAAACAAATGTCAGCGCCCCGTCCGTTTCATCTGTGCCGGATATCTCAAATAAATTCATTCGCTTATTCTTTAACTTTGCAGCCTCAAACTGTTCTTTCGTCTTTATTAGTTCATCTCCGTCATAAAACACTATCGTACGGCAACACTTACCGCATGCCAGACACCTGCCTTTTACCACGTATTTCGACGAAAATAGACGGTTGTATAAAAATTTTATATGTTGCAATATTTTTTTTACCATAATACATTAATTATAACATGTAGTTAAACTGGCATAAAAAAGATTGTTTAATTTTTAACGATTTTATGTTTGTATATATGAGATCACAATTGAATTAAAATTTGAGAAATATTAAATACCTGTGCTGCGGTATACTAATATTGTACTATTGTAGAGGAGTGTGTAAACATTAAACAGTATTCTTGAATAACGGAATATTACGACGGGTTTGGATGTTTACGGATCGGGAAAGTATAAACGGAGATAACATGCGTAAAAAAATAATATTAATAATATCAATAATTTTCGGGGCGATATTTGTCAGGTTTGCGATAAGCGCATTCAATACCCACATGACAAAGGTCGGAATGCAGAAAGTTGCCATGCCCGAGGCGGTTGTTCAGGAGGTCAGCTCAAAATCGATAATAAAAAGTTTTGAAGCACCTGCAAGAGTCGTTTCAAAATATCAGGTTAACGTAAATGCCAGAATAAACGGCTATTTGACAAAAAGTTATTTTAAAGAAGGCGATTATGTTCAAGCCGGACAGGTTTTGTTTGAGATTGAGCCGCAGGAATATGAATATGCAATGCAACAGGCAGAAGCGGAATTAGAGAGTGCAAAAGCAATGCGGATTTATTATGATAAACAATGTGCCAGATACAAACAGCTTGTAAGTCAGGATTATATTGCCAAATCCGATTATGATAATGCGCTTGCTCAAAGAGATTCCTACAGGGCGAGTTATACAAGGACATTGAGCGCCTATCGTGATGCCAAGAGAAATCTCGGATACACAAAAGTGAAAGCACCGGTATCCGGCAGGGTCGGTATGATTACCGTAACTGTCGGGAACTATGTTACGGTAAATTCAGGGGCTTTAACTACACTTTACAGTACAGATCCGATATATGTTTCATTCCCTCTGGAAGCAAATGACTATGATGAATTAACAAGGATTGACGGTTCTGCGGGTGTTCACAGAAAAGTCGAATATATATTCAGCTCGGGTAAAAAATACCCTCTCACGGGTGTTCAGGATTTTTATGACAACAAAGTCGATGAATCAACGGGTACAATCAAAGTCCGTGCGACTTTCAAAAACATTAATGATCAACTCATAGCAGGGGATTATGGCAGGGCGGTTATTTATGCATCAAAATCCGACCCGTCGCCTGTTGTACCGTCTAAAGCAATTCAGGATAATCAGGAAGGTAAATACGTTTATGTGCTTGATAAAGATAATATTCCTAAATTGGTGTACATAACTGTTTATGGTCAGGACGGGGATAATTCAATAATTAAAACCGGATTGTCCATCGGAGACAGAGTGGTTGTCGGCGGATTGCAACAGGTTATCCCCGGCAGACCCGTTAAAATTGTATCCGCAGAAACAGAAATCAAACACACGCAAAAAACTAATAT
>JAJPXE010000044.1 GCA_021205645.1 Candidatus Gastranaerophilales bacterium
TTTACTGTGTCAAAAGATTATCGCGGAAGGCATTTGGGCAGCGATATTATGCAAATTGCCTAAAATGAAATTAAAAAAGAAAGCGGAAAAACTGTAGAAGTTTCAGCACAAGTCAGGGTTTCAAATTTTTATAAAAAACTTGGCTTTAATGAAGTTGGCAATGTTTATTTAGATGAATTTTGCGAATATATAAAAATGATAGGTTCGAACTTTTATTATAAAGACAGGAAGCTAACTATAGAGCCTTTTTCACTATTTTATGATTTACTAAAAAGTGGCGAAAACACGCATGTAAAAGATAATGACAAGTTAACAATCGAACCAGCTCAAACTCACTCACAGAGCACAAAAACAGCACCCAAAGATGCTGTTTTCAAAAATGGCGGGAACGACGAGGCTCGAACTCGCGACCTCATGCGTGACAGGCATGCGCTCTAACCAAACTGAGCTACGCTCCCACAGTTTATTTACCTTTCACTACCGGCAACGCCTTATTGCGCCACCAACACATATGCTAATTCTATCCTAACCAAAAAAAATTTGCAAGTAGTTTTTATTTCATTAATCACTAATATTAATTACAAACTATTCCCCCAATAGTATCAACCGGCATGATGTTATGATACTTCCGGCACAATGATAGTTTAAAAATATCCCCAACAACCTGCTAAATAACACTACAACGTCATTGATGACAATAACACTCCCTCTATTGCTGTTAAATCTTTTTTTAATTGAACAATCTCACTATCGTCAATTATTTCAAGTAAAATTATTCCGTAATTCGCACAGACCGCACTGCACGTACTATGCAAACCTATTCGGGTTTTTATCATACAACCGTATTTTGATATAACATTCTGAAATTCTGTTGACGTTTCTGTTCTATTTGATAATTTTATTCCGATAATCACTGTCATAACAGAATATTATAGAGTTTGCAGATTTTTTACATTAACCATGCCGGCATATCCTGTTATTTAATGATTTATTTAATTATCCAGCCTGCTCTGTTCTTGTTTTAAAAATTTACAATCAGCCACAAGCCGTTTATCCTCCATTTTTTCAATCAATTCTTCTATCTTTTTAAACTGACCGAGTTCAAATCCGACTTCTGCAAGCAAAACGCAGTCATTACAAAGCCTGTAATGCCCGTATTGAATTGAGCCTGCAAGCGTAGAATCATCACCGCACGCATCACATTGAAAATATTCATTCGCACTTTCAGGATTATCTTCAATGTCGTCCAAACGCATTTGTTCGACTACTTTTTGCATTTCTTCAACTACTTCTTCTCTGGATTTCTTCATTTGTGACAAGCTCCTTCATTTCTTTTACCGCCTGCGGCAGCCCGACGGAAATTGCTCTGGATATTATACTATGACCTATATTAAGTTCGTATAAATCAGGTATTTCGTGCATTCTGACTACGTTCTGATAATTCAGACCGTGACCGGCATTCACTTTTAATCCCATCGTTCGGGCAAACGCCGATGCGGTTTTTAAATCTTCAAACGATTTTTTTTCTTTATCGCTGCCAAATGTGTTTGAATATGCTCCGGTATGCAATTCTATAAATTGAGCACCGGATTTATATGCAGCCGATATTTGATTTATATCGGGGTCAATGAACAAACTGACCTCAATTCCTTTATCTGCAAGCGGTTTTATGAATTTTTTTCCGTGCTCAAGCTGACCTGCTATATCCAGACCGCCCTCCGTTGTTAATTCGGCACGCTTTTCGGGAACAAGGCATATCGCATCAGGCACAAGTTTTAAAGCTATTTCTTGCATTTCATCGGTCATTGCCATTTCAAGATTGAGTTTTGTTTTTAACTCAGCTCTGATGATTTTTACGTCATTATCTTTTATGTGGCGCCTATCCTCTCTTAAGTGTGTTGTAATTGAATCAGCTCCGTTATTGATGCACATTTTAGCACACTCCAGCAAATTCGGCTCAATTCCGCCCCGTGCGTTCCTTAGTGTTGCTATATGGTCTATATTCACTCCTAATAACATTTCTCACCTCTTTATTCTGTCAGATATATTTTACTATCGGAAATTTTACCATTTTATTTACCCCTTTACCTCTTTGTTCCCGCTTACTACTGTTAAACACGGGTTAATATTATACAACCTAAACCCCTTGCAGCTCAAGCAGAGCCGTATAGGTCGGAAGGATTGTTATATCATTTTCTGCCTCACGTGTTATTGTGTGCATTGCGGTATGAATGTTAGGTATGACTTTGATATCCTCAACCCCTGCGTATTTTAGTCTGGCAGCCATATCATAGGCTCTTGTTCCCGATGTTATTATACGTTTTGAGCTGTCTTTTAAAAGTTCAAAATCCGTATCCCAGAGCCATGAAACATCTCTGCCGTCAGCATAGTTATCATTTATTATTATCAAAATATCAGAAGATAAATCGACTGTTTTCAAAACTTCACTTGCACCTGTTGGGTTCTTGATAAGCTGCACAGTTGCTTTATGTCCGTTAATATTTTTTACTTCACAGCGTCCGAATACGGATTTATAACTGTCAAGCGGCTCCTGTATATTCTCATAGCCCAACTCCATTGCAGTAACTACAGAAGCCAAAACATTGTATGCGTTATAAACACCTGTAAGACGGGTAATAAACCTGTATTCTTTATCGCTGTGAATGATATTTAATACAGAATAATTATTATATATTTCTGCATTTGCAATGTAATCACATTCAGGACGTTTATATCCGCATTTACAGTAATAATGACCCTGCTGGGCATAAAATATCTTTGTATATTTAAGCACCTCACCGCAATGAGAGCAATTGAACAGTTCCATCGGGGCTTTTGACTCAATATTTTTTTCCATATATTTTATATTTTCAAACCCGAAGAATACAGGTTTTATGTTGTTTCTTGTTTTGAAGTTAACGACAATCGGATCATCGGCGTTCAAAATCAGTTTTAATCCGGGGATTTTGTCTATAGCATCCTGAATTTTTACTGCTGTTGTATTGAGTTCGCCGTATCTGTCAAGCTGGTCACGGAACAGGTTTGTTACAATAAGATAGTCGGTCTCCAGATAATCATAGAGTTTTGACAGGTATGCTTCATCAGATTCAAGCACGGCATAATCAAATCTTTTGAACGGATATATGGATAATGCCATTGTATTTGCAATCCCTGTCAGCATATTTGCACCTTTTTCATTGTGAATAACCGTATTTCCGTTTGTTTCCAGTAAATGGGACAGCACTCCTGCCGTTGTCGTTTTGCCGTTTGTTCCGGTTACTGCAATCTTCTCTCGCTTGATATAGTTTGATGTATATCTTAAAAAGTTTGGTGATATTTTGAGCATAATCATTCCGATAAATGATGTTCCCGATGATTTGCCTCTCATGTTTATTGCTATTTTTATCAATCTGGCTATGACCAGAAGAATATAAA
>JAJPXE010000067.1 GCA_021205645.1 Candidatus Gastranaerophilales bacterium
ATAATATATATTATGAGAACGTATCGAAACGATATAAAAATCCTTTAAAAAATTATTTGTATACCTGTATAAATATGGATTTTCATAATATCGACGCCAGGCACTTTGTCCAAAATACTCAACAACGTTATGATTTAATCTTTCTGGACGGATTTACACCTGCTAAATGCCCGTGCCTCTGGTCAGAAAATTTTATAAAATTACTCTGTATTCACTTGAATGACAACGGTATTCTTACTACCTATAACACATCCGCTCCTGTTAGAAACGCTTTACTGAAAGCAGGCTTTTTTATCGGTAATACTTTCGACTCACTTAATAAAACAATCGGAACTATAGCTGCAAAAAATCCGGCATTGATCAAAAATAAATTATCCGATAAATATTATTATTTGCTCTCTACTAAAGCCGGTATAACCTATAAAGATGTTACTCTCTCTCTTGATAATGATACAATATTATTAAACAGATTATCGGATATTGAAAATTCTAACCTTGAAACTTCGTCACACTATTTAAAGAGGAAAAATTATGAACTATGATATTGTTATTGCCGGCGGCGGAACTGCCGGATGCGCATGCGCTTACACAGCGGCTAATCTCGGTCTGTCCGTTCTGCTCATTGAACAAAACTCTTTTCTTGGCGGCTCTATGACGTCCGCTCTCGTCACCCCCGCTATGAAAACAGACTCAAAAGAGCTTAATACTTCATTCTATAAAAAACTTATGAATGAATTACTAAATATCGGCGGACAAACTACCTACACCGACGGCAATATAGGTTGGTTTAACCCCGAACTTATGAAAATTGCCCTTGATACACTTATGGATTGCGTGCATGTCAATGTACTTTTTAATTCACAAATCAATGCTGTTAATTTTGATAAAAATCATATTATTTCTGTTTCGTTCTCAAATATGTGTCATGAAACGCCTAAAAATATCGTTTCGATATATGGCAATAATATTTGCAACAAGGATAACATGTTATGTGAACATATCGAAACGAAATATCTTGTGGATGCGACCGGCGACGCAAAAATTTTTCAAAAATTAAATTGTAATTTTCTGGAAAATAAAAATAATTTTCAACCGCCAAGTTTGAGATTTATTATGAGCGGAATTGATATAGATAAATTCTCAGATTGGATTTTAAATATTGATAAAGACAGAAATGTCACAAGCTCCTATTTAATTGACGGAAAAATACATTTATCAACTGCATGTACCTGGGATAATAATAAAAAATGGGCATTAAAACCCATATTTCAGCAAGGTATAGATAATGGAGAACTATTGGAAGATGATACCAATTATTTTCAGCTCTTTACCATACCGGGAATGCCGTCATCAGTGGCTTTTAACTGCCCGCGCATTGTCAGCAATGCAATTAATCCAAATAATCCGTTTGATGTGTCAAAAGCCTTAAAACTGGGCAGAGAAAGCATCTATAGACTTTCCGAATTCCTTAAAAAACATTTTACGGGTTTCAAAAATGCCTATATCTCCTCTATCGCTAATTCTCTAGGGGTCAGGGTTTCTAACCGAATAAAAGGTAAGTATGTTTATACGATAGATGATTTAATAAACGGGAAAATTTTCAAAAATCCTTGTCTTATTTCCGATTATCCGGTTGATATCCATTCCTGCAATAAAGATACTTCATTATTAGAACATCCGGCTCAAAGATACATGCTTCCTATTGAATCTTTAATGTCTGTTGATTACGATAACTTGTTTGCTGTCGGAAGATGTATCTCTGCCGATTTTCATGCGCAGGCAGCTTTAAGAGTTATTCCATCCTGCTTTTCTATGGGCGAAAGTTTAGCTAAATATATTGCCAATTTAGAGAATAAACAAAAACCTTAATCTGATAAATTATATCCTTATATTAAGGAGATAATTATGACGTACGGAAACAAAATTGAACAGCTGCTCGTAAATGCTTTTGCAGGTGAATCTCAAGCCAGAAACCGGTATACAATATTTGCTTCTATCGCCGGAGCGGAAGGATATCACGAAGTTAGTGATGTATTTTTGTCAACAGCAGAAAATGAGCGGGAACATGCAAAGCTGTTCTACAACCATATACCGAACGGAATACACAAAGTTGATGCTGAATATCCGTTCTTTAGAGGTTCCACATTAGAAAATCTAAAAAGTGCCGCTGAAGGTGAACGCGACGAGTGGGAAACTATATATCAAAACAGTTCAGACATTGCCCGCTCGGAGGGTTATGATGATATTGCCGACTTATTTATGCATATTATTGAAGTCGAAAAACATCATGAACACCGATTTATTGAGTTATATAATAACTTAAAGGACGGGACCATGTTCCGGAAAGATCATCAGGCACAATGGGTCTGCAAAAAATGCGGTTATATTTTAATTGGTGAAGCAGCACCAAAAATCTGCCCGTGCTGTCTGCATCCGGTAGGTTATTTTAAAATATTCAGTGAAAGATACTGATAATAAAGCCTGCAATAATACTTATACCTAGTAATAATCCTATAATTTGAGCGGTGTCTTTTTTATCAGGGTTGCGTTTTAACAGTACAATCAAACCTAATCCTGCACCGGACGATAAACCCGCTACAACCGAGGCAAAAGATAAAACTCCGCTTATATACAGCATTGTTAATAATACAGATACCGCACAATTTGGTATAAGTCCGGTAATTGCCGCCAAAATCGGCTGTAATATAGAGTTGTTTAATAAAATTTTGTTGAATAATTCATTCCCGAATGCTTCAAAACAATAATTTAAACCTAATGAAATTATTAAAATCATAACAAAGATACTAAAAGTGTGTTTAATCGGGTGTAGTATAATTTCTCCTGCGTTTTCAGGAAACAAGTGATGCGAACAGCAGCCCTCATCATGCTCTTCTTCTACTTGTACATCGGCTTTAATAAGTTCTTTTGGCGGATATAATACATCAATTAAATAACCGGCGCTGCAGCCAAGAATTATCTTTACTGCCAATAACGGTAATATGACCTTAACTTGTTCGGGATACGACAGTAAAATCGGTATAGCTTCGTCAGAAGTTGAAATATATATTGCAAGGAGTGTTCCTTTAGTTATAATCCTATTTATATAAAGCGGTGTCGCTATTACAGAAAATCCGCACTGCGGCAAAGCCGCAAGAAGTGCCCCGAATAATGGTCCGACTTTTTTTGAATAATTTGAAATATTTTTCAGTTTATGGCTAAAATAAACCTCAAACAATTCTATAAATACGAAAATTATGAATAAAAACGGTATAAGATGAACACTATCACAGACAGCATCTTTTACAAAATCTGCTAAAGGTAATGTGTTTACATATTCGTCGAATAAGCCGAACATTTTATCATTTAATGATTCTATTGCTGATAATATCTTAATAAACAATTCTCAACTCCACTGTTT
>JAJPXE010000238.1 GCA_021205645.1 Candidatus Gastranaerophilales bacterium
CCTCACCCGAATTTGTAAATTCGCTATCGCTCATTAACAAATTCTGCCCTCTCCGGCGGAAATGAGCGTCGAGCGAAGCTCAACGCTCCTGCTCCGCATGTCCGGAGAGGGCAGGTGAGCTTGTCCGGAGAGGGCTTTTATCTTTTTCCCCGTCAGGCGAACATCTTAAACGTCCTGTCTATATTCTCGCTCTTGACATTTTCCAACGATTCTAATTCGGTATTGATAGCCTCTTGCTCGGTTTCTAATTGCTGCATAAGTGTATCAATAACTTCTTCTTTGTTGGAAATAAGCGTCTTTTCAGATTCATACTTCGTCAATGCCTGATTCTGTGCATTCGTATCATTAACTTCAAATATCTTCAAAACAGATGTCGCCATTTTTGTCGTGTAGTTGTAACCTGTTTCATCCGCTTTTTCAGTACAAACCGTTACAAAATAGTCGTTATTTTGGAGTTTGTTATTCAAATATTCCGTAGCATTTGAATTATGTTCGGCAGATGTGCTTTCATCTTCAACCCAGCCGCATTCCGCAATCTTCTGGAACAGTGCATCGTAATAATCCATAAGTTTTGTATCCGCACTGCCGTACAAGTTTTTCAATTCTTCTTCAAGCTCATTGATATACTCAAGTGCATCATTTACTGCTGACTGTAACATAGCGTGATATGTTCCGTCTTCTTCGACATAATCATCTGTTGAAATAGCATATTTAGATGCACTGCTTGCTTTTTCAATATCAATATAATAACTATTCGCAGTATCTGCGTATATCTGATCGTAACTATCTGTTAAAGTCTCGCCGCTGCCTGTATATGCGTTGCAAAGGCTGGATGCGGAGGCACCTGCCAGATAAGAATTCAGCATTTCACTAGTCGTTAAATAATATGTATCACTGCTGCTGTTAACTACACCATAGACAGTCAAAGTCTCTCCATCTGCAGTCGTAACGCTGAATGAGGTTTTGTTGGTTTTATACTGTAATGCTTCGCCGTCATTATCGACATAATATCCGGTATATCCGATTGTTGCAGTATTTGTAACTGATGTTCCGCCTGATGAAATATACAGATATTCTGAATCAGTAAAATCATTTGTTGTGGATATTGCACTTCTGGTTGCATAAGTGTATCCGTCACTATCTGTATATGATGAAAGAAGATAGCTGTCGCTTCCCGATGAAACTGTGGAATATTTGACAGTATACGAATCACTACTCGTTTCATCATCATCATATGTACCGCCTGAAACTAAACTTGTTACATCACCCTCTGTCGGATTTTCTAAGAAATAGTTATAATATGACATAAATGTTTCAAATAACGGTTTTGTATCAACATAAATTGCTGTTTTAGCCCGGGAAACACTCCACGGCCATGCACAGAACTTTTTACGGGCGATACCGAAACCGTTTCTTCCGGTTGCATTTTGTTTTGCTTTCGTATTAACAGCACCTTCGGAGCTAGTAGCAGAAATCTTCTCGGCATTAATATTGCTCATGTATAAATTTATCGTTTGATTAGCAGCCTTTGTCATAGCTGATTCACCGATTTCGGTAATTGAACAATTACCCATCAGAGCCATATATGCTGTTAAAATAGTAGATAAACCATCCTTGCATGCTGTTCTATCTTTATCATCCCAGTCATAATCATTCACTTTACTTCTTAAACAAACAAGACCTGCACCTGTGGAAGAATTTGAGCCTGACGTCATACTTGTTTTGAGTTCAGAGAGAATTGCATCCGTGCCGCTATTCACACGGACATCGCTAGTGAGTGCACTGTCCAGTGTTGTACCGTTGTTTGTTTCATAGTTTTCAAATGCGTTAGTCAACAGGTCGTCAATCTCATATGTGTGAGTGATACCGCCTGATGAAACGCTTGTCGAATAAACAATACCGTCCGTGCCGGTATAGCTGTTTGCATAATCATCATAATATGTTGAGCCGACAGAGCTGCTTGATGCGACCGAATAATCACCGTTTGTATCCGATACAACAACATTGCTGAAATCAATGTGAGATGCTGCACCGTTGGAATAATCCGACTGAGTGATTGTACTGGTTCCGCTTACACCGTTCACATTAGCAGTGTAGGAATATAAACTCGACGAATCGTGGAATGTTGCACTTGTTTGAGCGGTACCGCTATATGTACCCGCAGTCGAAAGGTTTTGCTCATTGGCAATGAAATCTTCGTAAGCTTCTAAATTAGCTAAAGCGATATAGTAATCACCCCAGGCAGAGCCTACAGGATAAACACCCGTTTCTTCCGCTTCAGCAGAACCGTATAACTGGATAAGAAGATTGTTCTGTTCTGTAACATCTTCTTCATCTATCAAGCCCAGCAATGCAAATATTTCATATCTTAAACAGTTCTGAAATGAAAAATCAGATGTATTAGGCACATAATATGCACCGTCTATAGCTTCATAACCATACGTGGTTGAAACACCGTATGCATTATTTTGAGTGTAAGTCGCATCATTATCATAGTTAACAGAAACTGTACCGTCAGCAGCAGTTGTAACACCTGAATAGCTTGAAATCATTTTAGCTATATCAATGTATGATATACCGAGTCCGTTTCCATCCGCATCGGTCAATTCATCATCATTCAAGACAACTTTGCCCGTGTTGGCATCCGTGACAATATACGGAACGGTTGAGTTGAGGTCGTTCGGTTTCATCATAAGATCATAAGTCAGTGCATTGTATGTTGCACCTGAATCGTTTGACCATTTTAATACCGTCTGGTTTAGTGCTTCGTTGTATTCACGTGAAACTTTATTCATATCACGGGAAAGCGACATCTTTCTGTTAGAAAGCGACATAAGCTGCCTGCTGATGTCGCTGTTGCGGCTCTGCAGTGATAAAAATCTGACCTGTGATGCTGCCATTCCCATTTTGTGATATTTTCCTTTTCCTTTTCCTTTTTTAGTTATTATCCTAATTTTTGATTAGTTTTGAGTGATTTTTATTCCTTTTTGGCGGCTGTTCCCCTGTTTTCCTTTTCCTGATTAACTTTCCCGCCGAATGTAACACAATTGTTATTTTGTTACATTAACGGCTATATTGGCTTAAATCTTTAATAAAACGTTGATATTAATGGTCATTTTGTTAAAAAAATTTACAAAATTCTACATTTTTACGGTAATTTTTTGATATTTTTTTCTGCCCTCCCCGTCAGGGGAGGGGAAAAAGATAAAAGCCCTCTCCGGACGAACTCACCTGCCCTCTCCGGACATGCGGAGCAGGAGCGTTGAGCTTCGCTCGACGCTCATTTCCGCCGAAGAGGGCTGCAAGACTTGCAATGCAGCAATTTAGTCTTGCAGGTGAGGTGATTGTCCGCGTTT
>JAJPXE010000220.1 GCA_021205645.1 Candidatus Gastranaerophilales bacterium
GGTGTATAGTGGGTTTTCATATTCTGAATTATTTGGAGTTCGTTTTTATTGTTTTCAACGCTCATAATATCTATTTATATAAAGTTTATTAAAATAACTGTAATTTCAACCTTCAAAATTCGGTTAACATTATTTAACATTATTTAATGATATTTTTTTGATATTTTTTAAGGCGCAGGTATGATTTAAATCATGCCTGCGCCTTAATTTATTCTGTCTTTAATCACTTACTATGATTTCTTTTTCATTTTTGTAGGTTACATAACCTAAATTCGATTTTGGCGGTTTTTTCAAATATTTTCTCTTTGTGTATATAACCCCAATTTTTGTACTTGCCGATGCTGATGAAAATTTTTTCGCCAGCTTACAGCATTCATAGATAGTATTTTCATCAGGTTCGGTTTTGCCGGTTACTTTTAACAAAATATGCGATCCCGTACAATTTTGGGTGTGAAACCAGTAATCATTTGCAGATGATAGTTTTGATACGATTAAATCATTCTGGCGATTGTTCCGGCCGATGTACACCCGATAACCGTTAATCAGTGTTTCTTCAACATTTATGGTTTTTGTTTTCTTTTTATCACGATGAACATTCTTTATGGTGATGAATTCTTCACATTCGGAAAGTATCTCGTATAATAATTCTACGGAATTCGCATTCTCTATTGTGTATAAAATCTGATTGAAATATTCAAGCTGATCTGCCGCATCTTTTTCTAACAGGGCAAGTTTTTCTCTTGAATTTTTTGATTTTGAATAAAGTTGATAATATATCCCCGCATTTTCTTTAAGAGTTTTTGTTTTATCAAGCGAAATGGTAATTTGTTTGTTCGTATTCCAGTCAAAAACACTTATTTTGTCCGTATAATCATTATTGTTGTAAAGATTAGAGATAATCAAATCCGCATATTTTTTGTACTTTTGAGCATTGTCTTTTTTTTCTGATTGTGAATGAAGTTTGAGAAGTGAATTTTCCTGTTTTTTTATCTTCGGCAGTATTATATTTTTCAGTTTCAATCTTAATGCCCTTTGCATTATTCTTTCCTGAATACAGGAATAATAATTATCAATCATTGAGTTAACGTTGTTCTGCATCTGCGGATTTTTAAGCAGTTCCGAATAAACCGAATAAAAATTCCCGTCAATTGCCGGATTAAGCGGTGATTTCAGCTCAACAAAGTCTTTTATTCTTTCTAACGGAGCGGAATTTTCCTCCAAAAGTGTCTGAAAAGATTTTGATATCCCTAAAAAATCGTCATTCAGGCATTCATAATGTACCTCTCCGAAATATCTTAAAATATCGGATTTATTCTGTTTAGGCGGGTATGTATAAGGCAATGTTCCCGAAAGTTCCCTATCTCTGCTCTTTTCAGCACCAACATTGTGAGCACAGCCAATTATGGTTTTGCTTGAATTATTGTATAAAATGACGTTTGAATATTTGCCCATCAGCTCTATAGCAAGACAAAAATTAATCATTTCGTTCAACTCGTCGTACGCTTCAAAATATATTTCAAAAATTCGCTCATAAACGGGAACATTAACCCTGCAAATCCTGAACCCCTCAAGATGTTTTCTTAAAAGCATACAAAACATCGGCGGCTTTTGAGGAATTGTAATATGACGTTTCGCCGCTGTATTATCGTTAATAAAACAAAGATGGCATACCTGCGGGTCTATATTTATGTATAACTTCCTTGTTTCGCTCCTGCCTCTTATCGTAAGTATAAAATCTCTGCGGGTAGGCTGTTGGATTTTTTGCAATCTTGCACCGCAGAAAAATCCCCGGTTCTCTTCAAAGAAAGCTTTTAGTGTAATATAATCAAGGCTAATCATTTTTTAATTCTTTAATATAACATCTTCTTTTTTAGGCATTCTGCCGCAGGATTTGTCCTCATCACAGAACCCGGATCGAACGCATTTTGGGACAAGGTAATCTTTCAGCCATGGTTCTGTCTTAATCAGCTCATCACACATCATCTTAACCATAGTTCTGATTTCATACTGTGCTCTTGTGCAAAGTCTTAAATTTGCAAGATGTATCATCTCTCTAAGGTTCAGGCTGGCGACCATAGAGCTTGCCGCAGCGTTTGGAAGCACAAATCTGGCATCTTCAGCAGGTATACCCGCTTCGACAAATTCCTGATATTTTTCAGAAATTTCTTTCATAAAATTCTCAAACTTTTGCTTAAGCTCGGCATTCTTTTCTATTGTAGGCGGGATTATATAATCGAATAACCCTTTTTCTTTTACATATCTTTGCGATTTTTGCGAAAAAGACATGTGTCTGTGTCTGACAAGCTGATGAGTACAGGCACGGGAAACATTTGATATTGCAAAACTTATCTGGATATGTTCAATAGTTGAATAATGCCCTGATGAAATAACTCTTGAGATAAGTTTAAGCATTTTTTCTTCATCACCGGCACTATCGTATATATTTATCGGGCTGTCCGCACTGTAGCACGTTCTACAGGCTGTGTAGATTGTTCTTAATAAGCTTTCAGGCTTTGAAATCAGTTTTACTACAGGTTTGTTATTATTTGACATCTCTGCTCCCCCGATAAATATCTTTTTAAAATAATATCACAGATGTGTGTTTCATGTAAATTTGTTAAGGGTGTAAGTTTGTGGAAAAATTAAAAAATTTATCGTAAACATTAAACCGGCTTTCAGATAAAAATCGGACTGAACAATAAATTCAGTCCGATTTTGGTAAAATCTTAACGTTTGAAAACTATTTTAGCTTTTTTTGCCGTAACGTTTATTAAATCTTTCGACTCTGCCTTCAGAATCTAAGATTTTTTGTTGTCCTGTATAGAACGGATGGCAGTTATTGCAGATTTCGACTGTAATATCACCTGCAACTGAGCCTGTTTCAATCTCGTTACCGCAAACACATTTGATAACAGTTTTTTTATAATCCGGATGAATTCCCTCTTTCATTGTTACCTTCTTTCTTTTCAAGATTCCAAACTTGAATTTGTAATTTCGACTGTTATTATTTTATAGTGCTGAAAATTTCTATGCAAGCATTCCTTTGGAATTTTGTATTTTTGTAAAATTCAGCAATAAAAAGCTATTTGTTTTGTTATAAGCAGCACTTGCTGCAGCAGAGAATTCGGCTTAATAAGCCAAACAGATGAAATCCTGTTTAATATCAGTTTTTAGAGCTAATATATGCTGACAAAAATACTCTGGTATGGTATAATAACTCTTATACTATATGACTATGGGAGTACACTGATTTATGTTACAAGAAGCAACACG
>JAJPXE010000163.1 GCA_021205645.1 Candidatus Gastranaerophilales bacterium
ATTGAACATTGTTATTCTATATCTGTTGACCGAGATTTTTATAATATGCTTTTGTTATTTAAAAATATGTGATAAAATTAACTTGTTCAAGTTAGAATAAAGAAAGGTTTTGACCGAATGCGTGAACTGATAAAAAAAGACCAGATAGTTACAATAATCCCTCATGATTTTAAAGATACAAATAAAGGTAAAGTCACCGATGTATCAATGGAAGGTTTCAGTATGCAGCTGAAATATATTCCCAGAGGTTTGCTAAAGCAAAATATCTGTGATTTCTATTCGTTTACGGACAACGGATATCTTTATTTTGAATCATATATTAAAGACGTTAAAGGAAATGTTGTTTCAATAGCTAACCCTAAAAAACACAGATTTCTTCAACGCCGTAAATTTACACGTATTAAATTTATTGAAAATCTTGAGCTGTCATACAATGATATAGTACATCATGTTCAAACACTTGACCTTTCAGCGGGCGGCATGAAACTCAAAACAGAAGAAAATATCAACATTGAACACCCGTATAGAGTCTGTATTAAACTTAATGACGAAATTGAGGTTAATTGCAAATACCAGCTCATACGTGTCGAAAAAAATAACGACGGATACTATATTATCTCCGGTCAATTTACTAATCTTAGTAATGTCGATAAAATGTCGCTTGTTCATTTTTGTATGAAAAAGAGTATGGAAACCGCTAATAAATAGAGTTTTGTTATGTTTTTTACAAATTTATACAGAAAAAGAAATAACAAATTGCTGTTTA
Organism: Candidatus Gastranaerophilales bacterium; assembly: GCA_021205645.1. GTDB lineage: Bacteria > Cyanobacteriota > Vampirovibrionia > Gastranaerophilales > Gastranaerophilaceae > UBA2883. The sequence goes on from JAJPXE010000163.1 coordinate 767, forward strand.
CAACTCCCTCTCACTCACAAAAATTTTGTCTGATAAATAAATTCAGGCAATTTTACAAATACGATATATCGGAAACAGAAACACATAATCCTGAAGCTGCCCTTGATTTGGCACAAAAACATGCTGCTAAAATCTACGGAACAAAGCAGACCATGTTTTTAACAAACGGTTCAACATCGGGGATTATAACAGCGGTTTTAGCGCTTATAAACCCCGAAGAAAAAATTTTAATATGGGAAAATGCACACCCCTGCCATAAAAACGCTGTTGAACTTGCAGGAGGAATACCTGTAACGTACAGTCTGCCCGTAATCAAAAAATGGGATGTTTACGATAAAACTACTGCAGAAATAATAGAGCCTGAACTTAAAAAAGGCGGGATTAAAGCCGTTATTGTAACATCGCCAACCTATGAGGGGATAGTTTCCGATATTAAAACAATAAAAGAATTATGTTCAACATACGGAGCATATTTGATTGTAGATGAGGCACACGGTGCACTCTACCCTTTCTGTGATAAACTTCCCGAAACAGCTATGAAATATGCCGATATTACCGTGCAATCACTGCATAAAACAGCAGGAGGGCTTAATCCGACAGCACTTATACACTCAAATCTTGATTTTGATATACAACCATACTTAAAAAAAATAACAACAACCTCACCTTCTTACCCTCTATTAGCTGCAATAGAAAAGAATATAAACTATCTTAATTCATCTAAAGGAAGAAACGAAATCCTGAAACTTATATCACAGATTGAAACTTTAATGAATGAATGCAAAAATATTGAGTTCTTTGGTGATGATATTACAAAAATCTTAATTAAAAAAGATGGAATGTCCGGTTATGAATTGTCAGAATTGTTGTTTAATAAATATAATATAGAAGACGAAAAGACAAACGGTAAATCAACGATGCTTTTATGCGGAATTGGAACGACTGAAAAAAAATTTAAAAAGCTTGCAAAGGTACTTTGCAAGCTTTGATGTCGTGTATTTTTAATCTTTAATTATATTCCAGATTTATTTGCGAGAACTGAACGATTTTATTTCTGCCTCTGTGTTTAGCATTATAAAGAGCATGTTCAGCGTATCTGATAAGCGTATTTGCATCTTCGTGGACATTTTCCATACAAGGGAATGTCGCAATACCGCCCGAAATAGTAATCGGATGGCGTTCTTCTTCTCCTGCAGGAATAAATTCCATTTTTTCGACCTCTCTTCTGAAACGCTCCGCATAAACAAAAGCATGATCTTCCGTTGTATTAGGCAATATAAGCAGGAATTCTTCATCACCGTATCTTGTTACAACATCTTCTTTTCTTACAGAAACTTCCAGTTTACCTGCAATGTTACGCAAAAGTATATCACCCCATTCGTAACCATAAATATCATTCACTGCCTTAAAATAATCAAGATCAAATAAAATACATGAAACTTTTGTTTTATAGCGTCTTGAACGCGACATTTCAGCATCAAGGGCTTCCTGTAAGTATTTTCTGTTATGCAGACCCGTTAATTCATCAGTTGTGCTGACTTCTGCTACCTTGTTTTTATAATAACTTATCTTTAGCAATGCCTTTGCTCTGGTTAAAAGTTCCTCCTTATCAACCGGAGAAGATATAAAATCATATCCTTCAGCTCGAACGGTCGTATCAAACCTCTCACCAATAAATAATAACGGACAGATAAACTTTGTTGTCATTAATATATCCGCTAATTTATCAACATTTTCAACAATAATCAATGACGGATTAAGCATAGAATGCTCTCTCATTATTGCACCGTTTTCGACTCTTACAGATACCTCATCTATATCTTCTAAAATACCTGCCAAAGGTGTTGTTTTATTTTTTGTGTATATTACAATATTTGCCATGATAATTCTACCTCTTCTTGATACGTTGATTATATCATAATATCAATATATTCACAATAATTTATAAGTAAAAAGAGGATGACTTTTTGGTCACCCTCTTTTTTATAAAGATTATAACTCTACTTCAAAGTATCAAATCTGTCAGTAATAGAGATTGTTCCATCCTGATTTTTAAATACAGACTTGGCAATCTTTTTAGCTAATACAGACTGTTCATCGTCATCATCATCAGCCGCAAATGCGATTGGTGTGAAGGATTGAGCTAATGTAGTATTTACACCTGACTGCTGTAAGTTATTAAGGTTCTTAAGTACCTCAGCTGTAATGTTACCATCACCTACATTGATCCCATTGTAATAGATTCCGTTTGTAGCAGATGAGTTATTTATATTAACATCACCATCAGCATCAACTACAATCTTGTTACCGTGTGTATCGTCAAGGTTAACGTCACCGCCTGCATTGATGTTAACATCACCTACGCCGTCATTATCATCATCAGCAGTAAGACCGTCACCTGTAACATCTCCGCCTGCATCGATATTTATATCATCATTTGCAGTAATATCTTTAGCATCAACATCGCCGCCTGCATCGATATCTACATTCTCACCGGAACCGCC
>JAJPXE010000036.1 GCA_021205645.1 Candidatus Gastranaerophilales bacterium
ATGTATTAGTGCCTGACAGCAGATTTGTATATTTTAAATTATTAAATGAGATAATATTCATTTTTTAATCTCTTAACTTTCTCACTTGATTACATAAAAATTGGTAAATATAAAATTTGACATAAATAAAAAAATTGTAATATTTTATAACAAATTCATCCGGGGCGAATCAAAGAAGCAATCGCAACACAAAATTGTTAAACTCTTCCAAATTTCTCATTTCAAGTGTTGAGTTTGCGGAAAAATTAAAAATTTTCTTCTTGGATTATTCGGGGTGAGCAAAACACTTCCGACGGCTTTTAAATCTCTGCGGATTTAACCGCCGTCTACGTGTTAATTGCTCTTACGGGCTTGTCACTTCGTGACATCGCTCTACCGAAAATCCGCCTCACATACTCTAATACTTTATTCATTAACCGGTTTATGCTAATCTTGTGTTATGAAAAAAGTTGCATTAATTAGTCACGGCTGTGCAAAAAATCTGGTGGATTCAGAATTGATACTCGGCGCACTTACTCAAAACGGGTATGAGATTACTCTTGATGAAGCCCTAACAGATATTGTAATTGTGAACACGTGTTCTTTTATTCACGATGCGGAAAAAGAATCGATTGACACTATTTTAGAACTCGTCAATTCAGGTAAAAAGGTGATAGTATCGGGCTGTCTTGCACAAAAACACGGTGATGAGCTAAAAAAAGCCATACCGGAAGTGTCGGCACTCGTTGGAACAACTGATTTCGGTAGGATCGCAGATATCATAAAATCAATAGAGAACGGTACAGAATATATTGAAAAAATCAAAAAAAATCCCGATTATATCTATCCTGAAAACATTGAGCGACAACAGATAACAATGGGAGCAAGCTCGTATATAAAAATAGCTGACGGCTGTAACTATCGCTGCGGCTATTGCATAATTCCTCATCTCAGAGGTAATTACCACTCCAGAAAAATGGAAGATATTATTGAAGAAGCTAAAAACCTTGTTGGAAAAGGGGTTACGGAGATTATACTCATTGCACAGGATACAACGGGTTACGGTGTCGATTTATACAAAAAAACCGTGCTTGCAGAACTATTGAAAAAACTTAACAATATTGAAAACATTGGTTGGATTAGGGTAATGTATGCCTATCCGGCGCAAATGACCGATGAACTGCTTGATACTATCGCACAATGCGAAAAGGTTGTTAAATATATTGATATTCCGCTGCAGCATTCACATCCTGAGGTACTCAAAAGAATGAACCGCCCGTCATTTGACTATAAACCTATGATAGAAAATATCAGAAAACGTATTCCGGGTGTTGCGATAAGAACCGCTTTTATAGTCGGATACCCTGAGGAAACGGAGGAAGAATTTAATCATCTTTATAACTTTGTTAAAGAGATGAAATTCAATAAGATGGGGGTTTTTAAATATTCAAGAGAGAAAGGAACGCTATCTTATAATATGAAACCGCAGGTTCCTAAAAAAGTGATGAATGAGCGTTATAAAAAGCTTATGAAGCTTCAACAGGAGATATCAAAGAGTATCAATGAAACATATATTGGAAAGACTATTCCTTGTATAATAGAGAATTACTCGGATGACGGTTATGTAACCGCCCGCACTCAGAATGATGCTCCCGAAGTTGACGGGGTTGTATATATAAAAACGGATAAACAGGTTGTACCCGGAGATATTGAAAATATCAAAATTATAGATTGTGATGAGTACGACTTAATCGGAAATTTGTAATAGGCGTTTGCGGAAAAATCCTAAAAATGCTGGCACGGTCTGCTGCGTACTCATTAACAAATTCTGTTCTCTCCGTCCGGAGAGGGCAGATATTTCCTATTATTGACAATTGTGCGAAAAATTGGTTAAATAAATTATTTGTTAAGTACCGGTTCCGCCGGCTCCAGTGCCTCCGGCGGTGCTTGAAACGCTTGATATTGTTGTACCTGCCGCCGATGCAGCTGCACCTGCAATACTCGTAACAGTATCAGAACTGCTGTCAGACTCTTGTTCTGCGGTTTCATTCATGTATGATGCCAGAAGTTCATCGTGTTGCGCCAGTGGATCTGTCATATTGCCGACAGAGTCTTGAACATCTCCGCCCTTACTTCCGCATTCAAATTCTTTAGCAGTTTTGACTCCCATTGCAACAGATGCCGCACTAAATATGCCTGCTGCGGTGCCGCACAAAGCTGCACCGGCTGTTGCATTAGCTACAGTGAACATATTTACAAATTTATATGCACTTACGGTCATTATTGTTGAAATTACTGCACTGGTTGCAAGAGCGGCCGTATTTACCGTGCCGAAAGCACCCATCGTGTTTCCTTCTTTTAAGAAATCACCTACATTTGAAGAATAATCAGACAGGTCGTGTGCTGTAGAATTATTGGCTTCAAGTTGTGCAAGAGGGTCTTCTTCAGTACTATCTTCCGCTCCACCAGGTGTCAAACCTGCCAGTATATTTGTTATTTGAGTCTGTATTCCTGCAGCTTTTGCATCGTCACCATCTTCTTGCGCCTGAGTCAATTCAGCGTATAATGCCGCCAGAGTGGAAACAATTGTATCTGAATCTCCGCTATCTTCTGATGTCGTGTTTTCTTCTCCTGTATCACCAGTCGTTTCATCAGTTATTTCCTGTGTTTCATCCGCTTGTTGGTTTAAGGTTTCAATATCCTGATTTAGAATATCAATATATTCCTGCATAGTTGCAATATTTTCTCCTGATGCTGATGCATAAGATACTCTTTCATTGTAATCGGAGTCAAATAGTGCAACGCTTGCTGCGGAAACTGTTCCGGCAGACAGAGCCAAAATTCCTATAGGAAGTGCATCAAATGAATTCATTTCATAACCATAAGCGGTCATAACCGAATTAATCGCTTCTCCAAATGCTATATTTGCCGTAGCAGTAACAGCTGCTGAGGTTGCTGATGCTGCTGTTGCTGCGAATACGGAAGCTCCGGAATCACCGCCGAGTTCATCAGTTGTACCATCGGTAACTGTTGTTGTGCCGTCTTCGTTTTCATAAGCCACATTATCGCTGCTGCCGCCGTGTGCTTTTAAATACTGTGATTGCCCTTTTGTAAGGTTTTCAACATTCCCTTCTTTTACATCGTCGGAGATTGTAGGAGCGGAAGAATTAGTGATTGTTACCTCATCACCTGCTGAGGCAAAACCGCTTACTGAACTGTCTTTGATATATTCGACTTTATTTACTGCCATTTTTTTAAACCGTAATAT